>NZ_ALNM01000014.1:0-20094 GCF_000292955.1 Selenomonas sp. CM52 | reverse complement strand
CCGCTTTCGTTCCCTTATGACTGTTCGTCTTATCTCTCATATTCTGCATCCTTGACGTGCCCCTTCCCCATACGCCAGTCCGCTCGAACTGCTCGATCACCATTTCGGCAAGACTTCAAGCCAATAGCCGTCGGGATCGTTGATGAAGTAGATTCCCATCGCCGCATTCTCGTAGCAGATGCAGCCCATCTCCTCGTGCAGTTTGTGCGCCGCCGCAAAGTCGTCGACGCCGAAGGCGAGGTGGAACTCGTTGTCGCCAAGATTGTACGGCGTCTCGCGATCCTTGAGCCACGTCAGCTCAAGCTCGTGCGGCGTCGATCCACCGTCGCCCAAGTAGACGAGCGTGAAATCGGGCATTTCCACGCGGCTCACTTCCTTGAGACCGAGCGCCTTCTCATAGAAGGCGAGCGAACGCGCGAGGTCACGCACGTTGATGTTGTTATGCAAAAACTTGAATTTCATAAACTTCCCTCACTTCTTCATATCGAAGAATGCAAAATTCTTGCAGTAGTCCATGACGAGAAACCTCTCCTTGTCCTTTCCCTCACCGTTCAAGTCGGCGCAGAAGCGCATGCCCCTGCCGAGCATTTGACTGAACTTGCTCAGCGAATGCACCTTGCGGAAGAAGACGAGATTCACGACAGAAGGAATGTCAAAGCCCGTGTCCAAGACATCGACGGAAACAGCGATCGTCAGCTGCTCATCGGACAGCGAAAAAGCCTGCACCGCCGCGGCAAGATCGGGCGTACGGGCATCGAGCGCACGGATGAAGTCTGCGCCGTACTCGGGATGGAGCCGCTGGAAAATGAAGGCGATCGCCTTCGCCTGCAGACTGTTCTTCGCAAAGATGATCGTCTTGCCGAGCGTGCCGTCCGGCGTCTTGAGACCATGCTGCAAAAGATTTTCGAGCATCGCCTGGATCGTTTCCTCGCTGAAGAGCCAGTTGTTCACGGCCGGCACGTCGAAATCCTTGCTCACGATCGCGCCCGTATCGGAATACTCCATCTCCGCGATCGTTCGCTGCTCCTCTGTGAGATCAGCATAGCGAAGGTGCGGTTCCATGATGCCCTCGGGCGCTTCATCACGCAGCGTGAAGTCGACGAGCCATCCATCGCGCAGCGCCTCTGTCAAACTGTAGGCAAAGGTCGGCTTGCCCGGTGTAAGACCGTAGAAGCTGTAGACCTCCGCTTCACCCGGAGCTGTCGGCGGAAGCGACGAGAAGCCCAAGAGAATCGCATCAAAATAGTTGAGGATAACAAGATGGTCGTCGTAGATGCTCGGGTGCGATTCGTCGATGATGACGAGATCGAAGTGCGCCGGATCGTAGAGGCGCGCTCCCGTTTCTGTCCGACTCTCGTTCACGGCGTCCATCATGATGGTCGCCGTCGCGAAAACGATGTCCGCCTGCGCCTCTTCACGTACATCGCCGAGGAGGTCGACGAGCTTCGCGTCGGGCAGCAGCATGCGAAATTTCTCGTAAGCCTGATGCACAAGTTCCTCGCGGTCAGCAAGGTAGAGCACCTTGCCGACGGCTTTCTGGTGGAGCAGCGCTTCAATGGCGCCCGCCGCCATGCGCGTCTTCCCTGTGCCCGGCGGTGTGGAAACGAGAAGCCGACGCACGCCATGATGCACGTCCTCGCATATACGCCAGACGGCTTCCTGCTGATAGGGACGGTTCACAATGTCTTCAGCAAGGTCTGGATGTCCGTCCGGATCGTATAGGCGGCGGAAGTGCAGACGCCGCTCCAAACCGGCGCGCGAAAAGCATCCATGAATCGGACGCAATGTGCCGCTCGCCTCATCCAGATAGCAATATCCTCCCTCGCGCAGGAGAAAAATATAGGGACGCTCGCCGTACTTCTGTTCCATGAGCGTCGCCCATTCCTTCGCCTGAGCGACGCCGTCTTCTGCGGAATGCTCCGCCGCCTTGACCGCCATGACGGCCAGCGGTTTCTTCTCGGCATCGGTGAAGAGGAGGTCGACTGTCGGCGTCTTTTTTCCCGCGCCCTCGATCTGCGCGTTCATGAAGAAGTCCTCACCCAAAGTCCATCCCGCCTGCGCACTATCCACCAGGATGTAGCGGCCGCGCGTCTCGGCGAAAAGGTCGGCAGGCACCTTGACGACGCTGCCGTTCCTGTTTTTTTCCCGCAGGGCGGCAAACTTCTCCGAAGCCTCGCGGTTCTTCTTGCGCCGCGGCAAAAGGGCGCCGCCTTCGAACGGCTCCTTGTAGAGTTCCAGGAGTTTCAGAGGATTCGCATTGCATTCCTTGCCGCCCGTCGGCAAAAGGCCCTCATCGAAAGGAGTCGGCGAAAAACCTTCCTCGTAGCACGCCGCCAACCATGAAAGGGCTGCGTGCAGTCCGCGCAGCGCGAGCAAGGCCTCCTCGCGTGAGACGTCCATGCCACGATAAGCAACGACATTGCCGAGATGCAGGATGTAATGCACGAGATAATTCATTCCAGCCGGACGGAGTTTCTTGAGCGTCGGCTCATGAATGAGACGAGCGATCGCCTCGCGATACGGCAGCGCGAGTCCCGCATCGTGCGTGAACATCCAGCGCACCGCCAGCTTGACTGCACGCTCCGACAAGATCACACACTCCGGGTATGACGTGCCGAAGCGCCGCTCCGCCTCCATCGCCGTCTTCGCGATCGCCTTGTAATCCTTTCGCGCCATCAAGAAATCAAAATTTGATGCCATGTCCTCACCGTTCTTTCCCTGATCGGGCTGCTGCGCAAGCATCTCCTGCGCCAGCCCCGGCTTCTCTCACGAGAATCTCAATTCACGTGGGCGCCCTTTCCATCCCTGCGGCGCCCGCTCATATATCTTATGCCGTCGGTCTTGCGCGACTGCGTGAGATCGACGATCTCGTCATGCTCCTTCTGCGGCTCTCGCCCAAGGCGGCAGAGGACGCGCGTGATGCGCACGCCCTCCGTTTCCTCGACAAAGAACTGTGCATCGCCGAATGCCGCCTTCTGTCCGATGCGCGGTGGATTGTCGACGTGCGCCGAAAGCCAGCCGCCCACGCTGTCGATCTCCTCCTCGTCGATCGCGACCTCCAGGATGTCCTCAAGTTCCTCCAAAAGCATCTTGGCGTCGACAGAGTAAAGGCACGCACCCTTCTTTTCCACCAGCGGGCGATCCGTATCGAACTCGTCCTGAATATCTCCGACGATTTCCTCGATGACGTCCTCGATCGTGACCATGCCCGCCGTGCCGCCATACTCATCGACGACAATGGCGAGCTGCGAGCGCTCCTGCTGCATCGTCTGCAAAAGGCGGCTGACGGCCATGGCCTCGGGCACGACGAGCGCATGGCGCGCGAGCTTCCGAAGATCGGGCGCTTCTTTCTTGTAAAGCGTTTGTAAAAAGTCCTTGATATGCAAAAAGCCGATGACGTTGTCCTTGCCCCCGTCGCAGATTGGATAGCGCGTGAGCCTCTCCTCCATCGCCATCTCAATGCTCTCTTCCAAAGAGTCCTCAAGATCGAGGCAGACCATGTCCGTGCGCGGAATCATGATCTCGCGCACGGAGAGATCGGCGAAGTCAAAGACGTTGTCGACAAATTCCAATTCCGTCTTATCAATGAAGCCTTGGCGATGACTCTCCTCCATGAGGACTCGGATCTCCTCTTCCGTATGCGCCACATCCTCCTCTTTCGTCACGACGGAGAAGCCCATGCGTTCCTCCGCCCAGTTCGCGACGTGATTCAGCAGCCAGACGAAAGGATACATGATGCGCTGGAAGACGAGGAGCGGCAAGGCGACCGTGAGCGCGACACTCTCGACCTTGCGGATCGCAACATTCTTCGGAATCAGCTCGCCGCCCACGATGTGCAGCGAGGTGATGAGGAAAAACGCGATGGCGAAGGAGACGGTTTCAACCGCGCTCTCGGGCACGCCGAACCACGAAAATGCCGGATGCAGCAAGGAAGCGACAACAGGCTCACCGAGCCAGCCCAAGCCCAGGGAAACGATGGTGATGCCAAGCTGCGTGACGGAAAGCGCCACGTCAAGGCGATCAGCCAGCTTCTTCGCATACGATGCGCGGCGGTTGCCCTCGGCGATGAGCACGTCGAGCCGGGAACTGCGCATCTTGACGATGGAAAACTCCGCCGCAACGAAGAACGCATTGCCGAAGACGAGCAGAAAGACGACAAGAATTTTCAAAGACAATAAAAAAGGATCTTCCAAGAACTCTCCCCCATCAAAATGCACTGATATATCTTACTTTAAACATTTATTCTACAATCGCTTTTGCTTTTCCTGCTCCCTTTTTGCTGTCCAAAGGGGAATTCATCATCTCTTGTGCGGACAGCAGCGGCGCATACTCGGCGAGGAACGCCGCCATCTCCTCCTCCGAAAGCGCAGGTGCACCAAAACTGCGGGCAGGGCGCACATCTTTCTGACCTGCGCGAGACGGTGCAGACCTCGCCGACGTTGCCCGCAGTGCACGCGAGTCGAGATCGGGCTTTCCCTCCTTGTCGTCGCAGCTCATGCGGCAGCGCGGGTAGTTCGAGCAGCCCCAGAAGTCGCCGTTTTTGCCGCTGCGCTTCACGAGGACGCCGTTTTTGCAGCGTGGGCACGGATGCTCGCCCCCGCGCTCGATCTTCGCGTCGAGCGCCTTCGCCACAAGGCGGCGCGTGAAGGCGACCTGCGCCGACAGGAACTCTTCGAGCGTGCCCTCGCCGTCTGCCATCGAGTGCAGCTTGTCCTCCCAAAGCGCCGTGGCGTCGGGATAGACGAGATCGTCGGGCAGGGCATCGACGAGGAGGTAAGCCGTATCAGTCGGATAGAGCAGCTTCTTCTTGCCCTTCGCCGAAAGGAAGCGCCGCTTGATGAGATCGTCGATGATCGCCGCACGCGTCGCCTCCGTGCCGATGCCGTAGACGTCCTTGAGGCGTTTCTTCGCCTCGGGGTCGAGCACGTACTTGTGGATCTCCTTCATGCCCTGCAGAAGCGTCGCCGGCGTGAAGCGCGGCGGCGGCTTCGTCGCACGCTTCTTGAGCGCGCCGCTCAAGTACGTCACGGCATCGCCCTTCTTCAAGGGCGGCAGGACGCCGCCTTCTTCTTCCTCGCCATCTGCATCGCCCGCATCAGCTTCTTCGCCCGCGCCCTTCTTCGCCGTGCGGTAAATGGCACGCCAGCCCGTCTGAATCTCGCGCCGCCCATTCACAGCGAACACCTCGCCGTGATAGTCGAGAGCCACACGCGTCTTTTCGTAGACATGCTCGGGATAGAATTGCGCGATGAACGCCTGCGCGATCAGGCGGTAGATGTTCGCTTCCGTCTCCGTGAGCGTCCCGAGCCGCGCACGCACGCGCGTCGGAATGATCGCATGGTGCGCCGTCACCTTCTTGTCGTTCCATGCGCGGCTCTTGATCTTCGCGTCCGCGCCGCCCGCCCAATGCGACAGAGCCACATCGTCGCCATCCCTGAGATGCGCGAGGATCGCGGACGCATCCTTTCGCTGGTTCAGCGGCAGATATTCCGAGTCCGAGCGCGGGTATGTCGTGAGCTTCTTCTCGTAGAGCTTCTGCGCCGTATCGAGCACGAGCTGCGGTTCGTAGCCGTACTTCCTGCCCGCGAGCACCTGAAGCGACGAAAGCGAAAACGGCAGCCGCTGCCCCTCCGTCTTCTTCGCGCGATGCAGCTCCGTCACGCGCCCGTCTGCAGGCGGCTCGGCGAAACCCGCAAGGCGCGCCTGTGCCGCCGCCTCGTCGACGAGCCTTCCCTCGCGGTCAAGCCCCGGCTCCTCCTCGCGTGGCTTCCAGACGGCTGTGAAATCCCCGTCTGCATGGCGGAACTTCGCGCGAATCTCGAAGTAATCGACGGGCTTGAAGCCATCGATCTCGCGCTCGCGGCGCACGACGAGCGCCAAGGTCGGCGTCTTGACCCTGCCCACGGGCAGGACGAGCTTCTTGTGCCCCGCACGGCGTGCCGCGAGCGTATAGGCACGCGAAAGGTTCATGCCGATGAGCCAGTCGGCGCGGGCACGCGCCAGCGCCGACTGCTTGAGCGCGTAGAAGTCGCTGTTCTCGCGAAGATCCGCATTCGCCTCGCGAATGCTCTTCTCGTCGAGCGCGTTCAGAAGGATGCGCTTGACGGGCTTTTCGTTGCCGACGAAGTCGAGCACCTCGTCGATCAGAAGCTGCCCCTCGCGGTCAGGGTCGCCCGCATGGACGATCTCATCAGCACGCGCGATGAGATCCTTGACGATGCGGAACTGCCGCGCTGCCGACGAAGCGACGACAAGCTGCCACTCGGCGGGCACGATGGGCAGATCCTCCGTGCGCCAGAACTTGTACTTCTCGCTGTACTCCTCCGGCTCCTTCTGGCGCAGGATATGACCGAAGCCCCACGTCACCGCGCCTTCCGCCGTTTCCAGCCAGCCGTCGTGCGAGCGCACAGGGCCTTCGAGGCACTTGGCAATCTCGCGCCCCATGCTCGGTTTCTCTGCAATGTAGAGCCGCAAGACTTCTCCTCCTTTCCGCGCACAGCGATATTTTATGAAAGTCCAAGAAGCCAAGCCGAAGGCACAGGCTGATTGGGTAACTTTCCTTAAGGGCGGCGCACTTTTGTCCACCAAGCGGACGTTTGTGCGTGCAGTTTCTCATGCAAATCAAATATTTTCTTCTATTATACCACAAATCGCCTTCATTGACAGCCCTGCGCTGCATTGTTATAATGGCGAAAGAATCAGCGCCGCCGCACAGGCGGCTTTTCACTCCATCAGAAACATTTTGGGAGGCATCCTTATGACAGAAAAAGTTTTCCCCATAAGCCGCGAGAGGCTTGAGGAAATCATCGAACAATATCCGACGCCCTTTCACATCTACGACGAAAAGGCCATTCGCGAGAACTTCCGCCGCTTCAAGCGAGCCTTCTCGTGGGCGCCGAACTTCACCGAGCACTTCGCCGTCAAGGCAGCGCCAAATCCGCGCCTCCTGCAGATTCTGCACGAAGAGGGCGCGGGCACGGACTGCAGCTCCATCGCCGAGCTGCTCCTCTCCGAGGCCGCCGGCGTCAAAGGCGAAGAGATCATGCTGACCTCGAACGACACGCCCGCCGAGGAATTCCAGAAGGCGCGCGAACTCGGCGCCATCATCAACCTCGACGACATCAGCCACATCGACTATCTCGAAAAGTGCGCGGGCTTCCCCGACTGCCTCTCCTTCCGCTACAATCCCGGCCCGCTCATCGAAGGCAACGACATCATCGGCAAGCCGACCGAGGCGAAATACGGCCTTACGCATCACCAGATCTTCGACGCCTACAAGATCGCACGCGAAAAGGGCGTCCGTCGCTTCGGCCTGCACACCATGGTCATATCGAGCGAACTTAGGAATGAAGCCTTCCTCTTCACGGCGGAACTCATGTTCAACCTCGCCGTAGAAATCAAGAAGCGCCTCGGCATCTCGCTCGAATTCGTCAATCTCGGCGGCGGCTTCGGCATTCCCTATCGCCCCGAAGAAGAAGCCATCGACGTCGAGCGCATCGGAAGCGGCATCGAAGCGCTCTACAAGAAGATCATCGAGCCGGCGGGACTCGCAGGCCTCGCCATCAAGGCAGAATCCGGCCGCTACATCACCGGCCCCTACGGCTGGCTCGTCACGACGGCGCTGCATGAAAAAAAGACGTACAAGGACTACATTGGACTCGACGCCTGCATGGCGAACCTCATGCGCCCCGCACTCTACGGCGCGTATCACCACATCACCGTCGTCGGCAAGGAAGACGCCTTCTGCGATCACATCTACGACGTCACAGGATCGCTCTGCGAAAACAACGACAAATTCGCCATCGACCGCAAACTGCCCAAGATCGACATCGGCGACCGCATCGTCATCCACGACACCGGCGCCCACGGCCACGCCATGGGCTTCAACTACAACGGCAAGCTCAGAAGCGCGGAGCTGCTCTTAAGAGAAGACGGCAGCGTCGAACTCATCCGCCGCGCCGAAACTCTCGATGACTACTTCGCCACCCTTGACATCCCCGGCGGTTTGATGAAGCCGCACGCTTGACAGGAACTTGCGAAAAATCTATGTCCACCCGCCTTACATGAAAGAGCCAATCGGTCTGCATCCTTCGTACTTGACCTCTTGGACTTTCATTGTAAAGCGTCACGCGCATCACCTCCTCGCATGGAGGAGAACTGACTGTCGCCAGTCACTGGGGCGATTATAGCATGTGAACCGCGTAAGCATAGAAGAAGGGCGCCGTCCGTCGACGGCGCCCTTCTTGTTGTACTCCTTCATGCCCCGAACTGCCGCTTCCATACGTCAAGACGCGTGCGCAGCTGCTCGTCGAGCGCTGCCTTCTGCGCGGCGAGCGAGCGGTAGAATTGCACGCGTTCCTCGTAATGCGCCGAAAGCAAGCGATTCTCCTTGACATAGTCATACGCGGCCGCTGCGATGCGGCGGCGCAGTGCTCGATCTTCGATGAGTCGGGCGAGCTTTTCCGAAAATTCTTCCCCGTTTCGGAAAATCATGCCCGTCCTGCCGTCTGCAACCGTATCGCCATAGACGACGGGCGAAGCGAGCGCGACGACGCCATTTCCCGCGCACTCCAGGAACTTGAGGTCGGATTTCCTGCGATGGAACGGCGTATCGTCGAGCGGCAGGAGCGCGATGTCCGCCGTGCGAAGTTCCCTTTCGTAAACCTCGTAAGGAACGACGCCGTCCGCATCGGCGTCCTCGGCAATCAGATCCTTGGCATTCGTCGCGAGGCGGGCGAAAAATGCCGCATCGGCAGTGACCTTGACGCGGACGCTTCCCGTATATCGGCGCAGAACCTCGTTCAGCGCGGGAAGGATCTTTGCAGCGTCCGCACTGCGGTTCAGTGCGCCAAAAAAGATGGTCACGGGCGCATGATCGTCGTAGATGCGCGGTTCAGGCAAACGCGCAAGCTGATTCTCCATGACGAATACATGCGGATTATACGGCCGCACATCCTCTGCCAAAGCCGCCGTCGAAACCTGCACCGCATGCGCTCCCGCAAAGAGCAGCGCCCGCTCCGCCTCGTCCATGCCAAAGACGCGCGGATCATCGTCCCATTCCGCGACGAGCAGATGCCCGGCCTCCAAAGAAAAGCGTGCCAGCTGTTCCCACGCCGCATTCCCCAGGCGAAGGCGCTGGCACAGCAGCACGGAGATCTCCCCCTGCGGCGCAGCAGCCAGCTCGATGTTGGATTCCTGCCGCGCGAAAAAGCCCGGCAAGGTCCGGCAAAAAGCGTCGGGATCAAGGACGCGGCATTTCGCGCTCGTCCTGCCGTCCTGCCCTAGGATCGTGCGCACGAGAAGACGCTCGGGCGGCGCCGCCGCATAGGCGTACACAACAAAGAAGCGACTCCGAAACCATGTATCGTCAAACTCCTCCGTCGCACAGCCAGCCAAGACGGCCGCCGCAGAAAAGAGCCGCCGCATCTCTTCCCCCGAAAAGAGGGCGTCGTCCTCCTCATCTTCCACGGGAAGGACGCGCCCTACAAAAAGCCCGGCCTTCGTCAGCTGCGCCACGGCTTCGCTCGCCGTCCAAGAGGCAGGGGGAAGATCCATGCCCCGCCAAAGCGAAAGCACACGCCGAAAGTATGCGGGATTTTCCACGAAGAATACGAGCGCTCCCTCGCTAGAAACATGCATGGCATGTTCTCTCAGCATTCTTTGGCTCTCCGAAGAGGACAGAAACCCGCTATGATATACGAGGCAGTCAACCTCGTCGCCCTCCTCAAAGGAAACGTCAGCCGCATTCGCCGTCACAACTTCGTCGAGATGCGCGCTCGCCTCTTGGGCAAGCACCGCATTCTTTTCTACGCCGATATAACGGCAAAATGGGGCGATCCTTTTAAAAGACCGCCCCATCTCGCCGCTGCCGCAGCCAAACTCCACAAGATTCTTCGCCCCGGGCGGCAGATATACGGAAAGATCCATCGCCCGTTCCTCAGAGCAACTTCGCCCGAAGCTCCTCTGCCGAAAGCGGCGAGAGGTAGGCGGGGGCGATGTCGAGGACGGTCTTGCAGCCCGCGACGCCCTCCTGCGCGAGGCGGTATGCCGCCCTCGCATACGCGAGGAGAACGCTCGTCGTGAACTCGGGGTTCGAGTCGAGCTTCAGGCTATACTCGATCGCGTGCTTGTGCTCGCCATGAAGCCCCGTCGCACCCGTGCGGATGACGAAGCCGCCGTGCGCAAGGCCGCTGTGGCTTGCCTTCAGCTCCTCTTCCGTGATGAAGTGCACGGTCGTATCGTAGTCGGCGAAGTAGTTCGGCATCTCCTTGATTTCCTTCTCGACCTTCGCTGCGTCCGCGCCCTCTTCGAGGACGACGAAGCATTCGCGCGTATGCTTCTCGCGCGTCGTAAGCTCGGGATTGTCGCCGCGCCGCACGGCGGCGAGCGCCTTGACGACGGGGATGGTGTACTGCTTCGCATCCTTCACGCCTGCGATGCGGCGGATGGCGTCGGAGTGCCCCTGGCTGACGCCGCGCCCCCAGAAAGTGTAATCCTTGCCGTTCGGCAGGACGGCATTCGCATAGACGCGCGCGAGCGAGAAGAGCCCGGGGTCCCAGCCGACGGAAATGACGGCGACATGATTCGTCGCCTTTGCCGCCTGATCTACGGCAGCGAAGTGCGCGGGAATCTTCGCATGAGTATCGAAGCTGTCGACGACATGGAAAAGCTTCGCATACTTCGGCGTCTGCCCAGGCAGATCCGTCGCGCTGCCCCCGCAGAGGATCAGCACGTCAACCTTGTCCTTCCATGCCTCGATGTCCTCAACGCGGAGGACGGGCACACCCTCCGTCTGGATCTTCACATCTTTCGGATCGCGTCGCGTAAAGACGGCGACAAGCTCCATGTCGCCGTTTTCGCGCACGGCGCACTCCACGCCGCGCCCGAGGTTTCCGTAGCCGAGAATGGCAATTTTCATATTTCTCTCTTCCTCCCAAATCAGGCGAGAACGCGTGCGAGGCGCACGATCTCGGGATCGAGCGTCTTGCGATTCGTCACGGCGTCGTGCAGGTTGATGCTCACGACCTTGCCCATGTCAAATCCGAAAACGATGTCGCTCGCGCCCGACATCAGGGCGAGAGCCGCACGCTCGCCGAGAAGCGACGCCTTCATGCGATCCTCGACCGTCGGTGCGCCGCCGCGCTGGATGTAGCCCAGGACGGATACGCGCGTATCGATCTTCGTCGTCTCGCCGATGAACTTGCCCATCTCGACGGCAGAGCCTGCCCCCTGCGCCACGACGATGATGCTGTACTTTTTGCCTGCCTCGTAAGCGTCCATGATTTCCGTGCAGATCTCATCGAGATCGTACTTGACCTCGGGCACGAGAACGTATTCAGCGCCGCCAGCGACGCCCGCCATCATCGCGAGCCAGCCCGACTTCTTGCCCATGACCTCGATGAGGATGATGCGCCGATGCGCCGACGCCGTGTCGCGCAGCTTGTTGATGGCCTCCAGAACCGTATTCGCCGCCGTGTCGGCGCCGATCGTGTAGTCCGTGCCCCAGACGTCGTTTTCAATCGTCGCCGGCAGACCGACGATCGGCATGCCATGACGCGAGAGATGCGCCGCGCCCGTAAGGCTGCCGTCGCCGCCGATGACGACGAGGCCTTCGATGCCATGCTCTTTGAGCTTTTCCATCGCCGCTTTGCGCCCCTCCTCCGTATGGAAGCGCTTGGAACGCCCCGTGCCGAGGAACGTGCCGCCGCGCTGAATGAGGTCGCTGACGCTGCGCGTCGAAAGCTCCTTGATGTCGCCGTCCAAAAGTCCCGTGTAGCCGCCGTAGACGCCGAAAATCCTTACGCCCTCGGAAATCGCCGTGCGCACGACGGCGCGCGCCGCCGCATTCATGCCCGGGCTGTCACCGCCCGAAGTCACAACACCAATCGTACTGATCATGTATCTCTCTCCTATCCTATTGTCTTTTCTCAGCTGTTGACTGCACTCGCGTGGAAGAGCCGGATGCCCTTCTGACCCACGCTCGCCGCCTTCTCCATCAGTGCACGGATGTCCGTCCCCTCATCCAGAGCCTGCGTGTTCGCCATGTCGACGAGCATCGGCATACTCACGCCCGTGACGATGCCGTACTGCTCGTTGTTGATGACGATGCGGCAGGCGGCATTGTATGGCGTGCCGCCGAAGATGTCGACGAGGAAGAGCACGCCGCCCGACGTATCGAGCTTTTCCAAGACGGCTTCGTACTTCGCCGTGATGTCTGCCGGCCCTTCGCCCGGCAGAAACGTGACCGCCGCCGTGTTCTGCACCTCGCCGAAGATCATCTCGACGGAAGAGAGCAGCTCTTCGGCCAGCCGGCCGTGCGTGCCAACGATGATTGCAAACATATCCATACCCCCCAGCTGAGCTTTTGCCCAAGCATCAAATCCAGTGCTTATCATTCTTATTATAGCAAATTTTTTCCTATATGTCCTGTAAAAAAGCCGCCTGCCCAACTTTAGGAATCATCTCTCCGCTTCAATCGTCCATTGGCTCCCGTGTCAACTTCTGAAACAAGATGCGAAGATAATTTCGCTTACCGTATAACACGCGGTCGACATAGACATCCTGCTCAAATATACGATAAACTTTCAGGACATATGTTCAGCCGCTACAGGAAACGGGCACAAACTGCTTTTACGCCCGTTTCCTGTAGCGGCTTCATCAAGGAGGCACACTGTACATATGTCCTCACGCCTTACAGAAGCCTAGCCAATCGGTCTGCGCCTTTGGCTTGACCTCTTGGGGCTTCATGGTAAAACACTATATAATTGCCGCAAACAAGAAAACGATACTCGCTTTCTACATCGATCACGGAAGAAAGCGCTGCGCCGAGTTGCGGGAAATCCTCCAGCTGATCCACGCGATCCAATATGCGATTTATCGTATTTTGTGCCGCTCGGGGATTGCACAATTCAGAAGAGATATAGTCCCAAATTTCATCCAGATCACCTTCGGCTTTCGGAGAATATTGGATATTATATTTCATTTATTTCCCTCTGAAAATGCGCCCTCACATCTGCAGACGTACGCCAGCCTCTTTCATCTCCAGATACTTTTCCCTGAGAAAGTTCTTTCATGAGCCTCAATGCCGCCTTCGTTTTTTCATAATCCTCCAAATCAACAATCGCATATCGACCGCGCCCATTCTTTGTAAGAAAAACTGGCGAACCGACAGCTACGTCACGAAGCACCTCGCCGTAATTTCTTAAATCAGAAATCGGTTTGATATTAGGCATAGCCGCCCCCTCCCTTCTTCTATCTCTAGCATACCTTCTTTTGTTGTAAAATTCAACCGTAAATTCGACAGCAAAAAGCCGCCTGTCGCATCTTCTGCGACGGCGGCTTTTCTTTCCAATATTTGCGGCAGATTTCACGCTACGCTTCCAATACCTCGTCCATCGCCTGTTTCATGCGGCAGATCGCGGTGTCGAGATCTTCCTTCTCGATGTTGAGCGGCGGGTTGAAGTAGAGTACGTCGCCTAGAGGGCGCAGCAGGAGTCCGCTGCGAAGCGCCGCCCGGTAGATGGCATAGCCGAGGCGGTGGCTCGCGTCGAACGGGCGCTTCTCCCGCTTGTCCTCGACGAGCTCTGCGGCATGGATCAGGCCGATATGACGGATCTCGCCGACATTTCGGTGCGCACCGAAGACTTCCTCCATGCGTGCGGTCAGCCAAAGAGCTGTCTCTTCCGCTTTCTCCAGGACGTTTTCCTCGTCGAGGATGTCGAGCACGGCGAGTGCCGCCGCGCAGCCGAGCGGATTGCCCGCGTAGGTGTGGCTGTGCATGAACGCCTTCCCTTCGCTCCAGTCCGCGTAGAAGGCGTCGTAGATCTTCTCTTTGACGACGGTGATGGACATCGGCATGTAGCCGCCCGTCAAGCCCTTGGAAAGGCACATGATGTCGGGCGTGATGCCCGCACGCTCCGTCGCGAATAGCCTGCCCGTCCGGCCGAAGCCCGTCGCGATCTCATCGGCAATGAGGAGCACGTCATGCTCGTCGCAGAGCGCACGCAGTTTCTTGAGATAAAGCTCCGGGTAGATTCGCATGCCCGCGCTGCCCTGCAGAAGCGGCTCGACGATCATCGCCGCACACTCTTCGGCATGCTCGGCGAACGCCTTTTCCGCATAGGAAAAACACTCGCAGGAACACGTCTCGCGCGTCTTTTGAAAAGGACATCGGTAGCAGTCGGGCGCTTCGACGTGGATGTTGTCCATCATCATGGGCTTGTACATCTCGGCGAAGAGATCCATCGAGCCGACGGAGAGCGCACCGATCGTCTCGCCGTGGTAGCCCTCGGAAAGGCATAGGAAGCGCGTCTTCTTCGTGCGTCCCGTCTGCTGGCAGTATTGAAACGCCATCTTGAGCGCCGCTTCGACGGCAGACGAGCCGTTGTCGTTGAAGTGGAACTTCGTGAGCCCTGCCGGCACGAGCGCAGCGAGGCGCTCCGCCAGCTCGATGGCAGGACGGTGCGAGAAGTTCGCGAAGATGACGTGCTCCAGGCGGTCGAGCTGTGCCTTGATGCGCGCATTGATCTTCTCGTTCGCGTGCCCCAAGAGGTTCGCCCACCATGAGCTGACGATGTCGAGATAAGCTTTGCCGTGCACATCGTAGAGCCATGCGCCCTTCGCATGGTCGATGACCATGGGAGCAAGCTCCTCGTAGTCCTTCATCTGGGCGCACGGATGCCAGATATGGCGAAGGTCGCGTTCTTCAATCGTTGGCATGAAATCCTCTCCCTCTATGATTTCGGATGTTCAGTCGTACAGTGCGGCGAGCGCCGCCGCCGCGAGCGGCAATTCCTCTGCCCCCTTCGCGACGCACGCGACGACGGGCGCACCCGTCATCTCCTCGACCATCTTCTTATTGTCCTCCTGCATGACGTCTCCCGCCTGCCAGTTGTTGAAGATGAATCCCTTCAGGGGAATGGCCCGCATCTTCAAGTGCTCGGCGGTCAGGACAGCGGCGTTGATCGTGCCGAGTCCCGCATCGGCAACGACGAGAGCCGAAAGGCCGAGGCGCACGGCGAGGTCGTCGAGCACGACGTGTTCATGCTCGTCCCAGCGCAAAGGGCAGATGATGCCGCCGCTGCCCTCGACCGTCAGATAGTCGAAGCGCTCCTTCGCCGCGCGAAAATCATGCTCGACCTTGCCGAAGTCGATCGGACGGTTTTCGATTCTCGCGGCGAGATGCGGCGATACGGCATCCCGATAGATATAAGAAACGATTGCCTCGTCTTCTGCCAGAGCCGCCGTGCGTGCGACATGAAGCGCATCGCCGGGCAGGAGCGAGCCGTCCGCGCTCGTCTCAGCGCCCGACAGCGCCGCCTTGTAGTAGCCCGCGCGAAGTCCCGCCTCCTTCAGGCGCTTGACGATGAGTCCCGTCACATACGTCTTGCCGATGTCCGTTCCCGTTCCCGTGATGAACAATGCTTTTCCCATGAAAATTTTCTCCTTTGCAAAGGCAGCATCGAGCGATGCATCTCAGAGCCAAAGTCCCGCCTTGCGGCAGCGAATGCCGATGAATGCGGCGGCGAGGCACAGCAAAAAGTCCGGCACGACCTGCAAAATGCCGCAGTACCAGAGCGCGAGCCACAGCGTGATGGGCGCGTCGACGATGTAGTTCGACGCGATGTAGAAGTAGGAAATGCCGAACAGATAGACGACCGCCATGCCCGCGAGGCACGCGCCGAGCACGCGCCCGAAGGTCGGCTCGCCGCCGCGCACGAGCGCCCCCGTGAGATACGCCTGACAGATGAAGCCGACGAGATAGCCGAACGTCGGCTGCAGAACGTAGCTCGGCCCGCCGCCCGACGCAAAGACGGGGATGCCGACGAGCCCCATGAGCACATAGACGCCGACCGCCACAGCCCCGAGCCGCGCCCCGAGCAGGACGCCCGCCAAGAGCGTGAAGAGGAACTGCAGCGTGTAGACATCCGTGCCGACGGGGATGCGGATAAAGGCTCCGACGGCAACGAGCGCGATGAAGAGCGCACAGAGAACGATTTCTCTCACTTTCATGAAATTTGACTCCTCCCTTTGGGAAGCGCTGAATCCGCCAGCGCCCCTTCATATCTATCGTTCCATAAATCTTCCTTATCATACGCCCTTGTACGATTATTGTCAACTTAACATTTTTGAAAAGTTTACCTTGATGCGCTGACATAAAGAAAATTTAGGGCTTGAAAAACTTTTTCCTTTCGGGTAAAATTGGAAAAAATACGATAAACCAATAGCAACGGAGGCGAGAATATGTTTCTTGTAGAACGCCATGATGCCATCCTTGACATCCTTGCACGCGACGGCAAGGTGCGCGTCAAGGATCTCAGTGACCGTTTTCATGTGACGGAGGACTGCATACGCAAGGACCTCGGTGCGCTCGAAAAACAAGGGAGGCTCAAGCGCACTTACGGCGGCGCCGTCATCCGACGCGAGAATCCCCACACCATCGAGGTCAGCAAGCACCGCAACATCGACGTCGAGGCCAAGCGCCGCATCGCGCGCGCCGCCATGCATCTCATCCATGAGCATGACATGGTCTTCCTCGACATCTCGACGAGCAACCTCGCAATCGCCGAGCTTCTCGTGCACGACGAGCGTGAGCTGACCGTCGTCACGAACATGATCGACATCCTCGCCATCCTCGCCCAGAACCCGAAGATCCGCGTCGTCTTCGTCGGCGGCGTCATCAACAAGAGCCGCGACGGCTTCTGGGGCGGCATGACGCTTGACCTCATCTCGCGCCTGAAGCCCGACATCGCCTTCGTCGGCGCCGTCGGCGTCGACGTCAAGGAAAACAGCGTATCGACCTACGACATCGAGGACGGCATCAACAAGGCGGCGATCATCCGCGTCTCCAAGCGCGCCTACGTCGTCGCCGAAGCGAGAAAGCTCAGCTCGGACGGCAACTACAACTATGTGACGCTCGACACGCTCTCGGGGCTCATCACCGACTCGCGCCCCGCCGCCGATATATGCCAGGCGGCAGAGGACTACGGCGTGGACATCATCCTGCCGCAAATCGACTGAAAAAGGAAGGACTCCCTGTTCCATGCAAAACTCCATGCAAAACGCATCTTTTTTGCGCCTGCCTTCTTGGCAGGCGTTCTCTTCCGTTGCCGCAAAAGGACTCAAGGTGTTTCTTTTCTACCTTGCAGTCCTTTCTTTCTGCCGCGCCTTCTTCATCTTCTGGATGCACGACTACATGGCGGCGGCGACGAGCAGCGCGGACATCGCGCTCGCACTCTGGCGCGGCATGCGCCTGAGCTTTCAGACAGCGGGGGTGCTTGCGCTCTTCTCCCTCGTGCCCGCCGCGCTCGCACGTCTTCTTCATGCACCGCTTGAAAACCTCGCATGGCGCGTGACGAGCGCCCTTTCCCTCACGGTGCTCTCCATCCTCTACGCCGCGAGCTTCCCCTACTACCGCCAATATCACACGGGCTTTCATCAACTCATCTTCAACACGGTGAACGAGGACGTCTATGCGCTCTTCATCTCGCTCGTGCAGGAATTCTACCTGCCCGTGCGGCTCGCGGGCGCACTCCTGCTCGCCTTCTTGCTCTATCGTGCGCTGTGCCTTCTGCTCGCGTGCGATTTTTCCGCTCTCTCCGAGCGGCTGCTTCCCTGGCGGTCTCTTCGCCGCGCCCTCTTCCTCCTGATTCTCGCACTCGTCGCCCTATTGAGCGCCTTCGGCGGCAGCCTGCGTTGGCAGGACACCGTCAACTGGGAGAATGCCGGCGTCACGAACGACGCCTTCCTGAACGAAGCCATCCTCGACAATTTCCAGGCGCTCTATCGCGCCTATGTGCTGAACAGCCGCTTCCTCGCGTGCAACGGTCTCGATTTCACCGTCGAGGAGATCGAGCGCCTCGCCGCGCTCCACGCAGGCCGTCCTGCCGATACGCGCGACCTCGACGTCTACCTCACGCGTGAAGCCGAAGGTGCACAGATCGAAAAGCCGCGCCACATCTTCCTCATCATCTCCGAAAGCTACGCCAACTGGCCGCTCTTGGAAAAGTATGCGAGCCTGCACATCGCCGACCCCACGAAAGAACTGCTGGGCGCAGCTGATACCGTTTACTGTGATACCTTTCTGCCGAACGGTTCGAGCACGGTGTCCGCTGTCACGGGCGTTGTCACGGGATTCGCCGACGCCAACCTCTACCTCACGACGATGCCCGAATCTTTCGCTGCGCCCTATCCGACCGCCATCGCGCCCACCTTCGCCCTCCTTGGCTACCACACGGATTTCTGGTATGCAGGTCCTGCGACATGGGAGCGCATCGAGCCGTTCTGCCGTGCGCAGGGATTCGAGCAATTCTACAGCCGCGGCGACTTCTCCTCCGACGAGGGAAGCGTCTGGGGCGTCGACGACGAAGTCCTCTACGGGGAAGTTCTCTCCCGCATCGATCCCGAACAGCCCGGGCTTCATGTGCTCCTCAACGTCTCGAACCATTCTCCGTACACGGTCGACCTCGCCGCCAAGGGTTTTCCCGCAGAAGCGGTGCGTGCCGCGCTCCCCAAGGAGGCGCAGGGAGATGACGCCCTCCTCAAAGAACTCGGCCACTACTGGTACGCGACGCAGGAGCTCGCCGCCTTCCTCCGCGCGGCGAAGGAAAAATTCCCCGAAGCTCTCTTCGTCATCGTCGGCGACCATGCCGACCGCTACAATATCGAGAAGACGCCGTCGCTCTACGAGCGCTACGCCATCCCCTTCATCCTCACGGGGCACGGCGTAAAGAAGGGTCTGCTCGACCCGGAAGCTGCGGGCAGTCAGATCGACATCGCGCCGACACTCATCGAACTGATTGCGCCTCGGGGCTTTCGCTACGAAGCCGTAGGAAGAAGCCTCACGCGCGGCAACCGGCAGGGCGTCAACTACGGCTTTTGGATCACGCACAGCGCCATCGGCAGGACAGATACCGTTCCGCTCGTCACCGAACCGATCAAAGACCGCCCGGCCGCTCTCGACGAAGAGGCGATGCAAGACTACATCAACGCCGTACGCGCCCTTTCATGGTGGCGGCCGAAGTATGGTCCCATGCTCGACGAGGCGAAGCTTGAAGGTCGCGAATGATGGCGGCGGAACGCGAAAGGGAAGGCGCCGCCGACACGCAAAAAAGCCGTGCAGCAAAGAGCCGCACGGCAAAAATCATAGAGAAAACTCTCGCACCGCTCGCCGCCTGCCGCCTCTGTCCGCGCGGCTGCGGCGCGAACCGCCTGCACGATGCGCACGGCTTCTGCGGCGCTGGCCGATACGCGCGCGTCGGCCTCGTATCGCTTCATGCGTGGGAAGAGCCTTGCCTGGCTGGCGAAAAGGGCGCAGGAACGGTATTTTTCTCGGGCTGCAACATGCGCTGCGCCTTCTGCCAAAACTACGAGATCAGCCGCGAAAATTTCGGCATCGCCGTCACGGAAGAACGCCTTGCCGACATCTTCCTCGAACAAGAAGAGCGCGGCGCGACAACACTCGACCTCGTGACGCCGACACACTTCGCCCCCCAGATCGCCGCCGCGCTTCACCTCGCCAAGGCGCAGGGACTTCCCATACCCGTCGTTTACAACTCCTCCGCTTATGAGACCGTTGATACCATTAAAAGCCTGGCGGGACTCGTCGACATCTTCCTGCCCGACCTCAAATACATGGCGGAAGAGGCGGCTCTTCGCTACAGCACAGCCCCCGACTACTTCAAGACGGCGAGCGCCGCCATACGATGTATGCGCGAGATCGCGGGCCGTCCCATCTTCGATGATACCAATCGTATGCAGCGCGGCGTCCTCGTGCGCCACCTCGTTCTGCCGGGACGGCGCAAGGAAAGCATGAAGATCCTCGACTGGCTCTGGCAGAACTTCTCTGATACCATTTACATCAGCCTCATGAACCAATACACGCCTATAGGCGACCTCTCAAAAGTCCCCGAACTCAACCGCCGCCTCACGACCTTTGAATACGAAAGCGTCGTCGACCACGCACGCAGTCTCGGCATCGAAAACTGCTACATCCAGCAAGGCGGCACCGTCTCCACCTCCTTCGTGCCGCACTTCGACGGACGAGGGGTGGAAAAACACTGAACTACACGCACAAACGTCCACTTTGTGGACATT
>NZ_ALNM01000013.1:0-122407 GCF_000292955.1 Selenomonas sp. CM52 | reverse complement strand
ACCGGGCTGGAGTGCAGCGACCATGCTTTTGCCCTTGGAGACATCAATACCGACAGCGTTCATGTGAATCCCTCCAAAACAATAGATTTGTAGCAATGGTAAACCAAACTCCTCATTGCCGATTCGATCTATTGAGGGTTGACACGAACGTGCAGAAGCGCAGTTCTACCTGCATAAAACGAACTGCTGGGAATGGGAGGATGGATGACGGACTTAATTGCGGACGTAATGTTCCAGGAATCACGCGTCAGACCAATGCACTCTCATTCTACAGCTTAGGTAATGAGGTAGACAAGGAGCGGTCGCGTACCGCTTCCCTGATCTATAAATCTATTGTAATAGGAATCACTGATAAATTCAGCTACCCATCTTCACACATCTACACTGTCCTCTCGTCGTCGACAAATCCTCGACGTAGCCACTGCTACGCCTGCGGTTTGTCTCCTAGACAGGAACAGCGTATCTGTGCAAATCTGGGCAACCTCATTTTATCAGCGCTTCCTAAAAAAATCCGCCCGTCTCGCTGTCCGATACAGCGGGGCAGGCGGATTTTTCCGCTCATTTGCGATTCTTCGCGTGCTCCTTGATGTACGCTTCCGCACGCGTCAGCTCCTCGTTCGTATGGAGAAGCTGCGGCGTGTACTTGATGAGGATCGAGCCTGTCGCCGTGCTCGTCTCCACCTCGCTCAGCTCCGAATACGAGCGAAGGTACGCCAGAAGTTCCTTCTCCACCTTGGGGCTGCCGACGAGCATCTTGCTGTGCAGCCGTATGCGCCCGGGGATATAGGACGAAACCTCGACGGAACGCAGGAAGAGCTCGAACTTGTTCGTTGGTATGCCCAACGCCGAGAGAATGCCCATCTTACGCCTGCTGCGCCTCGATCAGAGCCTCGATCTCCGCCTTCTGCTGCAGAAGCTCTTCGAGCGATGCCTGCGGCAGTGCGGCAGCAGCCGCCTTCTTCGCCGCGCAGCGCTTCTGCACGCAGCGATAGCCGAGCGCACCCGCCACGATGCCCGCAACGAGACCCACCCAGAAAATCGGCTTGCCAAATCCAAGATCACCCATGATGTTACCTCCATATATCCTTTGATTTCCTTGAGGAACGAAGCGGCAAACGCCTCCTCGCAGGAGGCGATCCGCCCCGTGAGCAGACCGCGTCCATATCCTCGCATTTCCGCTTATTATAAGCGCAGAATCCGTCCCTGTCAAGTGCCGCAAAGCCTTTATTTTCAAGGCTTTGAGCGATTTTCATCCTCATCGTACGAAGGAAATTTCATCTGCCTGCGGCTGATCTTTCATGCTTCGCGGTACAGGATAGGAACAGCCTCTTTCGGTGCGGTTTCTACAGTCATTGCCTGCTTCAAATCAAGCGGCTGCTTTTCCTGCATCATCTGTTTCACCATCTCGTCAAGCTCTTCGCGTGTTGCTTGATCCTTGATTTGCGGAAGTTCAACCTTCAACATAAGCAAACCCTCCTTTGCTGCACTCTTTTAAAAATCGCCTGACCGTTGCATGATGTCCGATTTCACCGCCTTGATAGCGGCAATATACAGCATTGAATATCTCTTTTGCCGTGTCATATTCAAAAGAGACCGTCTTGCACAATATATGAACATCTCCTTGATTCGTCACCACAGACATCATCTTGACCTGTGCATAACGAAGCAAGGTCACGATATCCGGCAAGGAAAAATTGTTTGTGCTGGGATGATTATGCAAAAGCAGAATCTCCTGCGGCTCTGCCGAAGCAAAGATTCCATATGCCTCCGGTGACTTTCTGAGATCGACCGAAAACTCATCCCCCAACACCATGGCTCGGCGCACTTGCTTGAACGAAACTACCGACAACACTTCGTTGCTGTGGTTCTTTTCCTTTGCCACACGCAGCAACGTTCTATGCTCAGCAGCAACAGTCTCACATTCAACTTGCGTAAACTCCGGAACTTGCACAAGCGGAACCTTGTTCAGCGCCACATCCGTGATCATGATTTTTCTGTCGCGCTTTTTTGCCTGCTCCAAACCGCTTCCACCTCTTACAGTCATTCTAACATTTTACATGCAGGGCTTCAAGGGAATTTGGAGCAAGCCCTCATCACAGGCGGAACTTTTCCACGCCCGCCTGCAGACGTTCGGCGAGGTCGGCGAGCGTCTGGCTGGCGGCGGCGATTTCCTCGTTCGATGCCGCCTGCTCTTCCGATACGGCGGAGACGTCCGTCGCTTTCTGCTGCACCGTATGCGAGACGTCGTTGATCTTCTGCACGGAAGCCGTCGTCTCGCTGCAGTCGGCCTGCACCTTCTCGCTGATCTCGACGATGCTCTCTATGCTCGTTTCCAGCTCCGCCACGAGATCCATGATGCGATGGAATTTCTCTCCCGCTTCCTTGACCTGCCCGACGTTCTCACGCACCTCGCCCTGCTGATTCTTCGTGAGTTCAAAGACATGCTCGATCTCCTCGGAGTTCTTCTGTATGACGCCGCTGATTTCCTTCGCCGCCGCTTCGGACTCTTCGGCAAGCTTTCGAACCTCTTCGGCGACGACGGCGAATCCCTTGCCCTGCTCGCCTGCGCGCGCCGCCTCAATGGCGGCATTGAGGGCGAGGAGCTTCGTCTGCCCTGCGATCGAGGTGATGACCTCGTTGATCTCCGCGATGTTCTTCGAACCGTCGTAAAGCTTTTCGACCGCCGCGCTCGCCGTCGCCGCGCTCTTGGCAAGACCCTCGACGCCCTCGATGGCAAGGTCGAGCTTCTCGTCGCCTTCCTGCGTCGCTTCGCCCGTCAGGTTCACGGCGCGCTTCGCCGTGCTGACCGCCTCCGAGATCGTCTTCATCTGCTGGTTGACGCCCGTGACCTTCTGCGTCGCGGCATTGACAATCCCGCTCTGGTTTGCGCTCTCTTCGGCGATGATGCAGACGGCTTCGGCGGCGGACTGCGCCGCCGTCGCCGTCTGTGCAGCGCTCGCCGTCAGTTCCTCGCTCGACGCGGCCACCTGCTCGGCGGCTGCCTTCGTCGACTTGACCGTCGTCTGCAGGCCTTCGAGCATATCGCGGCAGCTGTTCTGCAGCGTGCCAATCTCATCGCTGCGGTCGCTCTTCGTCAGATGTGCCGTGAGATCACCGTCTGCAATCTTTTCCATCAGTCCCGAAAGAGCGCCGATCGGCGTTGTCACCGACGTCAAAAGGACATAAGTGATGCCCAGCAAAAGCGTGAGCGCTATGGCGCAGATCGCGAGCAGCGCCCAGCTCATGTGCGCAGCCGCCGCGTTCGCCTCGGATACCGGCAGAGCCACGAGGAGCGTCCAGCCCGTCTCCCCCACAGGCACGGCGGAATAGAACTTCTGCACGCCCTGATATTCCGTTTCGATCTGCTCGGGCTTTCCCGTCGTCAATCTGGCGGCAAAGTCCTTGTAAGCACCGCCGTCAATCTCATTGAACTTATCCTCGACCGAATACTTCGGATGATAGATGTACTCGGTATCGGGGCCGAGGACGACGATCGATCCGGTCTCGCCGACCTTGACGTCCTTGAGCAGATTTCCCACCGGTTCAAGCGATATGCCGACGCAGAGGACGCCGCGCACTGCGCCGTTCTGCACGATCGCGCGGCTCAGACTGATGACCGGATCGCCCTTGACCGATTTGAACGGCTTCGAGATGATGAGTTTTCCCGGCTGCGCCGCCGCCTCCTTGTACCACGCGCGCGTCCTCGGGTCGTAGCCCGCGCCAAGCGAACTTGACGCCACATAGGAGCCGTCCGCATTCCCGAAGACGGCGCTGTCAACGCCGTCGAGCTTGGCGATATCGCGCACGGCCTCCTGCATCGCGGCGCCTTCGGGCATACTCTCCGTCCAGTTCATGCAAGTCGTATTGACGGCGACGCGCGCCGACTCAACGATCGTGACGATGGCATTCGCATAGCGCGAGCCAAGCTCGCTCATGCTCCTCTGTTTGGATGTCGACAAGGCGTCCGTCGCCATCGTATTGATGACGAATCCCATGACGACGAATACGATGAGAAGCGGCACGCCGATCCCCGTGAGCATTTTCCCTTTCAGCTTCATAATGAACCTCCCAGCCTAGCTTCTATGAACACATATACACCCCATGAGCACACCCTTCCTCTATTGCTCCGACAGCAGCGGACAAACAACGCGAAGGCGCATACCACAAAGAGATTTCCCCTCTGTGTTTTGTCATTCGCCATCCATGCGACTTTTTCCTTCTTCTCGCTAGTAAAAAAGTCATTTATTTTACGACTTATGGGGGGGTGGGGTACGATGAGCCTATAAAAACTTATGCACATGATGTGTATTTCTCTTATATTCTCTGTCTTTGGAATGTCTGTTCCGAAAAAGTCCCCCTCTTGATTTTGTAGTAATTATAGGTATTTATACCTATTTTTACTAAACAAAAAAGAAAGGGAGGATCGCAAGGATGCGTCCTCCCCCTCTTTTTCCCTTATTCTTGTTTTGTGCATATCCCGCATATATGGACAAAATTCCCTTTCAGGAAGTTTATCGTGAACAAATATTAAAGGCGGAATGCCTGTACGCTGTTCTGCAGCTCTATGGCAAGGCTCGCGAGCGTCTGGCTGGCGGCGGCAATCTCCTCCGTCGAGGCCGCCTGCTCCTGCGAGGCAGCGGATACATCGGACGCCTTCTTGTGAATCTTGTGCGAGACATCGTTGATTCGCTGCGCCGACGCCGTCGTTGCATCGCAGTCCGCCTGCACCTTGCGGCTGATGTCGACGATGCGCACGATGGCCGCTTCCAGATCGCCGACAAGATCCATGATGCGATGGAACTTCTCGCCCGCCGCCTTGACCTGCCCGACGTTCTCGCGCACCTCTTCCTGCTGCGCCTTCGTCAGCGCGAAGACCTGCTCGATCTCTTCGGCGTTCTGCGCGATGACGCCGCTGATCTCCTGCGCCGCCGCCGCCGACTCCTCGGCGAGCTTTCGGACCTCCTGGGCGACGATGGCGAATCCCTTGCCCTGCTCACCGGCGCGCGCCGCCTCGATAGCGGCATTGAGGGCGAGGAGTTTCGTCTGCCCCGCGATATTCGTGATGAGTTCGTTGATCTCCGCGATGTTCTTCGAGCCGGCATAGAGCTTCTCGACGGCCGCGCCCGTCTTCACCGAGCCGTCCGCGAGTCCCTCGACGCCAGCGATGGCCTGATCGAGCATCGCGTCGCCTTCCTTCGTCGCCTCTCCCGTCGACGCGACCGCCTGCCCGGCCTCCGCAATCGCCTGCGAGATCGTCTTCATCTGTTCGTCGACGTCCACGAGCTTCTCCGCCGTCTCCTCAACGATCCGACTCTGTGCAGCGCTTTGGTTGGCGATGTCCGTGACAGCCTCAGCAGAAACTTGCGAGACCTGCGCCGTCTGTCCGGCGTTCAGCGAAAGCTCCTCGCTCGCCTGCGACACCTGCCCCGCCGCTTTGCGCGTCGAACTGACCGTGCGCTTCAGTCCTTCGAGCATCGTGCGGCAGCTCGTCTGCAGTGTGCCGATCTCATCGCGGCGCACGTCGGAGGAAAGCTGCATCGTCAAGTCGCCTGCCGCGACCTTCTCCATCAGAGAGGACAGCAGCCCGAGCGGCGTGATCGCCGAAGTCAGCAGGACGTAGGTGACGCCCAGGATGAGCGCGAGCGCGACGATGCAGATGACGAGCAGTGCCAGTTCCATCTGTGTGACGGCAGCGTTCGCCTCGGAAACCGGCAGAGCCACGAGAGCCGTCCAGCCTGTCTCGCCGATCGGCACACCCGCGTAAAACTTCGCCTCGCCCTGATACTCCGCTTCAAGCTGCACAGGAGTCCCCGACGTAAGCTTCTCCGCGATCTCCTTGTAAGCGCCGCCGTCGATCTCCTTGAACTTGTCCGCGAGCGTGTACGTCGAATGATGAATGTATTCCGTATCAGGGCCAAGGATGACCAGTGCGCCCGTCTTGCCGACCTTCACATCTTTGACTACCTCGCGCGCGGCATCAAGCTCGATATTGATGGAGAGCACGCCGATGAGTGCGCCGTTTCGCACGATGGCGCGGCTGAGCGTCACGACGGTCTTGCCGTCGGAAGCTGCTGTCGTCGGCTTCGACATCACCGCCTTGTCCGGGTTCGCCGCCGAAGCCTTGTACCACTGGCGCGTGCGCGGATCGTAGCCCGCCGGGAAGTGCTTGCTCGTCTCATAGCTGCCGTCCGGCCTGCCGATATAGGCAGAGGCAACGCCCGGCAGATCCGCGATATGGGTGAGCGTCGCCTTCAGCGCCTCGCCCTCGGGCATCGACTCGCCCCAGGCGGCCGCCGTCGCATTGACCACGGCGGTATCAGCGACGACGATCTTGTCAATCTCGTTCGCATAGTGCTCGCCAAGCTCGTACATGCTCTTCTGCTTGGACGCCGTCAGCGCCGAACTCGCCATCATGTTGATGGCGACGCCCATGATGATGAAAATCACGACGAGCGGCACACCGATCCCAAAAAGCATCTTGGGTTTTAATTTCATACAATTCATCCCTGTCCTTTCTTCCCCATTCCCTGGATATTCCTTTAATCAAACCCTAACTTCCTAAGAATACCCCCTACGCCGTTCTTTAGTCCTCAATATTCGTAAAATCGGCTCATTTTCCTGCCTCATTTTCCTGAGAATTTTCTTAATAAACATGAAATAGAAAATTTATCCCATCCTCTCCGCTACTTTTGTCGAATGAAAATCATTCATTTAGGAGAGCTTCTCCTATTTTCTTCCAATTAATAGCCAGTATTTTCCATTTTATCTCCTTATTTCTCCTCTTTTCCCTTTCATCACGCATAGCGATGCAGGCGATGCTCAAGAAGCCTTCCCGCCCCATCGTAGACAAGCTTCAATGTGAAAAACGGTGCATCTTGCGCCAGGAGGCGCAGGAAGATGCGGTCGCCCTCCCAAAGTTCCAGACTTTCTATGCGCTCCTTCTCCACCCATGCGAGTTCCCCCTCGTCGCAAGAGATCGGCTCGCCCGTGAAGCGATCCGCCGTGAAGAGATGCATGTACTCCGTCACCCCGTCGCCCGAAACGAACGTGACGAGCGCACGGAACTGCCAGCGGACGAGCCGATATCCCGTCTCCTCCTCCACCTCGCGCAGCAGGCATTCCTCGGGCGACTCGTCCGCCTCGAAGTGACCGCCGACGCCGATCCACTTGCCGTGATTGACGTCGTTCTCCTTGATTGTGCGATGCAGCATCAGATACTCGCCCTCGCGCTCGATATAGCAAAGCGTGCTCATTCTTTCCATGAATTGCTTCTCCCTCTCCAATAAGTCTTCATTCAAATCCGCCTCGCATTATAGCACCAAAGGACTGGGCTGAAAACAAGAAAAATCTTCCTTTTCTCTCTATATTGTTAGAAGGAGCAAAGCGCCGCAGAAATCATCCTCATTTATTTTTAGAAAAACAGAAAGATTATAGACAAACAACTAGGAAAATGGTATCATAATATCCGAGCAATACCGCACACCGAAACGAACGTTTCGGTGTGCGGTACTTGTCCATCTGGGTATGTGGGATGGTAAGGAGAAAGAAGCAGCTGGCTATCGCTTCTTGAAGACACAAGGAGGGATTGTTTCGTGTTTATGAAGAAAACTGCAGGAAAACGGCTTTCCTTTTTGGTGACACTGGCACTGTCTGCAGGGTTGGGAACAGCCGTCCAGCCGCCGTCGGCATGCGCGGCAGAAATAAACGTCACGACCGACCGCACGGCGGACGTCGACGGCGGTGCTGCAAACGGCAACAAGGTCACGATCGGCGCAGAAGGCGGCGGCGGGCATCCCGTCATCGCGGGAAACATCATCGGCGGCAGTGCGACAGATGCGGCGAAAAACCTCGTCGACATCAAGAGCGTCCTCTTAGAATCCCCTCATGCCGTCTACGGCGGACGCGGCGCCAACTCGGCGACAGAAAACACCGTCCAAGTGACGGGCGGCACACTCAAAGGCGACATCTACGGCGGCACGACGAGCGGCGGCGGCAATGCGACGGAAAACACCGTCACCATCACAGGCGGCACGATCTCGGGCAGCATCTACGGCGGCAAGGCGGAGGGCACGGGCGCGGCGCGAAATAATCACGTCACCGTGCGCCTTGCCGATACGACGCATCAAATCAGCGGACTGATCGTCGGCGGCACGGCCGCTGCTCCGACGAGCGCGATCACGGGCAACTCGGTGACCTTCGAGAGCGGTTCAAGCGGAATACGCGGCACAGCTGTCGGCGGTCTTGCTGCGGCATCCCATACGGGCGACTTGAAAAACAACACCTTCACGCTCAAGGGCGGCGAAATTTCCATGGGCATGGGCGCAATAGCGCTGGGCGGCAACGGCACGGTCGGCGGCGACAGCGCCGCAGACGGCAACCACGCCATTGTCGAGGGCGGAAAGACGCACCTCGGCATCTATGGCGGCGCAACCGCAGGCACGGGCAAAGTGTCGTACAACACGCTCACGATCAAGGGCGGCGAAATCGAATTGGCGGGTGCCGGCGGTGTTCATCAGGCGAACTCCGGCGCCTCGCTCGTCACACACAACAGCGTCACGATCTCTGGCGGCAAGATCGACGGTTTCATCTATGGCGGCTTCAGCAAGGCCGACGGCACGGTGACAGAAAACACCGTCACGATCACAGGCGGCAAATTCACCGCTCATGTCTACGGCGGCTATGCGGACGGCACCAACGGCAAGGCGACGCACAACTGCGTGAACCTCGGCGACGCTTCGCACGACCGCCTAGCGGCCGGCACGAACCTCGAACATGCGATTCTCTACGGCGGCAACAAGACAGATGATGTGACGGGCAACACCTTGAACGTCTACGCGAAGAATGCCGTCGTCCACTCCGTGAAAAACTTCGACAAATACGTGTTTCACCTCAAGGGCGATGCAGCGAGCGCCGAGCCCATGCTGACGCTCAAGGCGGCGGACGGCTTCGGCGCTCTCGTCGATTGGGACAAGCTCAGCCTTGATACGGCAAATGCCGCCAACACGCAGGCAATCGGCAAGGCGACGCTCCTCAAGAGCGAGACAGCGAATGCACTGAAATTCAAGAACTATGCGGCAAAGAGCCAAACGAGCGGCGACTACGAAACGACGCTTCGCACCGATACGAATGCGGCGACGGCGTCATCCGTCCTCCTCGACTACAACCGCTTCCAGAACAATACGGCTGTCTACGACGGCACGACCGCCGCCACACCGCTTGCAGGCGGCACGAGCGAAATCTATGGCGGCATCTCCTACAAGGGAAATACAGCGGCAAACAACCATCTGACGATCACGGGACTGCCGTCGGGCGGCGTCACGGCGGCCTATGGCGGCAAGACCACGAGCGGTGCGGGCGGCGCGACAGGCAACCGCGTGACCGTCAGCGCGACGGACGCAGAGAAAATCGGCAGTGTCTACGGCGGCTATACCTCGGGCACGGGCGCAGTCACGGGAAACACCGTGACCTTCTCGGGCGGCGCGACGCTGCACGATCTCATGGGCGGGCGCATCGACAACGCCGCCAGCCATGCCGACGCAACAGGCAACACCGTCACCATCACGGGCGGCAGCATCGGCGGCAGCGTATACGGCGGCTATACCTCGGGCACAGGAAAGACCACGGGCAACACCGTGAATCTCGGCGACGGCACGGCTGCGACGCTCGCCGCAGGCACACATACGGAAGATACAGCACTCTACGGCGGCAGCAAGTCAGACGATGCGAGGGGCAACACCTTGAACGTTTACGTCAAGGATGCCGCCGTCAAGAGCGCAGAGAACTTTGAAAACTACACATTCCACCTGACTGACCACATCACTGCGGACAAACCTTCGAGCGGCAAGATTGACGACAGCTACACCGAAAGCCGAGGCACGATGCTCACGCTCAAGGGTGCGAGCGGGCAGGAAATCGACTGGAGCAAGGTCACCGTCGACACATCGAAACTCTCCGCCGACAAGACGCTCGGCACGCTCACGCTCATGAAGAGCGGGACAGCGGGCGCACTGAAATTCAAGAACTACGCGGCGAAAGGCTACGAGACGGGCACGACGAGCGGCGACTACGAAATCGTCCAGCGCACGGATACGAACACGGGCACGGCGAGCGCCGTCCTCATCGACGCCAACCGTTTCCGCAAGGGCAGCGTCACCTATGACGGCGTGCATGATGCCAAGACGTACGGCGGCATTTCCTACGGCGGGCATACGACGGAGAACAATGCGATCACCATCACGGGAGTCGCAGAAGGCAAGACCATCAAGTACATCTCGGGCGGGCGCACGGAAGGATCGGCGGGCGACGCCAAGAACAACACGGTGCGCATCGAAAGCACCGCATACAAAAATACCGCCCGGACTGCTGCGGGCACGGGCACGATCGAAAATGTCTACGGCGGCTTCATCGGCAGCGACAAGAATGTGGGCTGCGCCACGGGCAACACCATCGACCTCTCGGGCGGCATCGTGAAGACGATCTACGGCGGCTACACGCGCGGCACGGGAAAGACCACGGGCAACACCGTGAGATTCACGGGCGGCACGGTCACGGGCACGATCTACGGCGGCAGCGATGCCAAGGACGTGAAGGAAAACACCCTCGTTGTCAGCGGCGAGCGCACGGCCGGACAGATCGCAAACTTCGAGAAGCTCCACTTCGACGCGGACATGGCGAAGGCGAACGACACGCTCCTGACGCTCAAGGGCGGCGCGGCGACAGCGGGTCTGAACTGGCAGAAGCTCGAAGCCTCGGGATTGGACGAAAATCGTCTCAAGACGCTGACCTCACCCTTCACAGAAAAATTGTTCTCGCTCATGGAAAATGCGAAGGGACTCGACTTCGGCACGACATACGACAAGGCGAAGGAAAAGACCGTCGGCGACTATGAATACACGATTGACACGGATACGAAGGGCGCGGCAGCGCAGAAAGTTGTCGTCCGCGGCTTTCGGTTCCAGAACAACGGCGATGCCAAGTATGAAACGGGCGACAACAAGGCCGCCTGGGGCGGACGCTCACTCATCGGCAACACCGTGCAGAGGAACAAGCTGACCGTCACGGGCGGCACACTCGAAAGCGCCTACGGCGGCCTGAATGCCAAGGGGAATGTCACAGGCAGCACGCTCGTCCTCGCGGGCGGCACAGTCAAAAATGCCTACGGCGGCTTCGCCGAAAGCACAGGCAATGCGACGGCGAACATCGTCGATGTGCGAAAGGACACGCAGGCGGCAATCTGCGGCGGTCATGCCGCCCAAGGCGAAGCGTCGGACAACATCCTCCATCTAGGAGCCGTCACCATCGGTGCAGACGTCTGCGGCGGCGTCGGAAAGAAGACCGAAGGCAACATCATCAACCTCCATGGCACGAAGATCCACGGCACGGTCACGGGCGGCACAGCGCCTGTCGCCCCGGGCGGCAAGGCGAACATCCTCGCCATCCGCTCCGCCGGCACGGAGATTCATGACTTCACAGGCGTGCAGAACCTCAAGTTCTACCTGCCCGAAGGAGCGACTTCCTCCATGGCGACGATGCTCAAGCTCGGCGTCAAGGACAAGGACATCCGCGGACTCCACGTTGACGTCGACTTCTCGGGCGCAGCGAAGCGGCTGCAGCAGAACGAGACGTTCAGCCTCATGAAGCTCGCCAAAGGCGGCACGTTGACGACCGACGAGAAGATTGCAGGCGAGATCACGGGCACGCAGGGCGTATCACTCGATTACAAATTCAGCGTGCGCAAGAAGAACACGGACGAGATCATCGCCGCCATCGAAGAAACATCGCTCAAGAATGAGACGAAATCCCTCGTTGAGACGAGGGCGGCGACGACGGACGTCTTGGGCGGCGGCATGAGCCTGCTCGCCGATGCAGGCATCGCCTCCGCCGTCACAGCAGCCGCCGCAAATGTGCAGACAGGCGCCTATACATCATGGGCGGCGCAGGGCGGCTCCTCCATGCGCGTGCATTCCGGCTCCTACGTCGACACGCACGGCTACACGCTGAACGTCGGCTTCGCGCGCAAGCAGACGACAAAGGACGGCGTCCTCACCTTCGGCCCCTTCGTCGAATACGGCAGGGCGAGCTACGATTCCTACCTTGAGGATGCCGCCGCCACGCATGGCGACGGCAAGGTCAGCTACGTCGGCGCAGGCCTTCTCGCAAGACATGACAAAAAGAGCGGCTTCTACATCGAAGGCAGCGTTCGCGGCGGCCGCATCAAGAGCGACTACGCGGGCATCATTGCCAAAAAAGCCACGAGCTACGACATCTCAAATCCCTACTACGCGATTCACCTTGGCATGGGAAAGGAACGGAAGCTCCGCGCGGGAGATTCGCTTGAAACGTACCTCAAGTACTTCTACTCGCATCAAAGCGGCACAAGCGCCAAGCTCTCAACGGGAGAAGACTACAACTTCGATGCCGTCAACTCACATCGTCTGCGCCTCGGCGCTCGCTACGCGCACGACATGGGCGAAAATGGGCGCTTCTATGCGGGTCTTGCCTGGGATTATGAATTCGAAGGCGAGGCGCGCGCCACCTACCAGGGCATGACGACGCCAAGCCCGTCGCTCAAGGGCGCGAGCGCCATGCTCGAACTCGGCTACCGCTTCGCGCCGAAGAAGAGCCGCATCAGCTACGACGTCAATGTCAGCGGCTGGCAGGGCAAACGCGAAGGCTTCACAGGAAGCGTGGGCGTGAATTGGACATTTTGATGAAAGCATTTCAAGGCATAGAAAAAGAAGCTGCCGGACGGCAGCTTCTTTTTCTATGCTTGTATGCTCTTCACAGCCTTCTCTCGATCCCCGTCTCACAGTCGGAACTTCTGCACGCCTTGCTGCAGCTGCTCCGCCAGATGCGCGAGCGTCTGGCTGGCGGCGGCGATCTCCTCGGTCGAGGCCGCCTGCTCCTCCGATACGGCGGAAACGTCGGTCGCCTTCTGCTGCACCGTATGCGAGACCTCATTGATCTCCTGCACGGCGGCCGCCGTCTCGGCGCAGCTCTTCTGCACCTTCTCGCTGATCTTGACGACGGACTCGATCTCGCCCTCAAGCTCCTCGACGAGCCCCATGATGCGGCGGAACTTCTCGCCCGCTTCCTTGACCTCTCGCACATTCTCGCGCACATCGTCCTGCTGGCTCTTCGTCAGCGAGAATACATGCTCGATCTCTTCCGAGTTCTTGCCGATGACTGTGCCGATCTCCTGCGCCGCCTGCTCACTCTGCTCGGCGAGCTTTCGCACCTCGTCGGCGACGACAGCGAAGCCCTTGCCCTGCTCGCCCGCGCGCGCCGCCTCGATCGCCGCGTTGAGCGCGAGGAGTTTCGTCTGCCCTGCGATGCTCGTGATCAGCTCGTTGATCTCAGCGATGTTCTTCGATCCCTCGTAGAGCTTTTCGACCGCCGCGCTCGTCTTCGCCGAGCCGTCGGCCAGACCTTCGACGCCTCGGATCGCACCCCTGAGCTTTTCCGCGCCTTCCTGCGTCGCCTCTCCCGTCGAGGCAACCGCCTGCTGCGCCTTGTCGACCGCCGAGCGAATCGTCTTCATCTCATCGTTGACGCCCATGACCTTCTCGGTTGCATCCTCAACGATCGTACTCTGACGCGCACTTTCCTCGGCGATGACGACGACGGCTTCCGCCGCCGACTGCGCCGCGTCCGCCGACTGCGAGGAGCTTGCCGTCAATTCCTCGCTCGACTCCGACACATGGTCGGCGGCTTCCTTCGTCGTCTTGACCATCGTCTGCAGGCTCGTCATCATGTCACGGCAGCTGTTCTGCAGGGCGCCGATCTCATCGGAGCGGCTGCTCGCGGGAAGATGCGTCGTGAGGTCGCCGCCCGCGATCTTCTCCATCAGCGAGCACAGGACGCCGATCGGCGTCGTCACCGCATGGAGCAATACATAGGTGATGCCGAGAAGCAGCACGAGAGCCGCGAGGCAGATCGCGACGACGAGCATGCTCATGTGCGTGACGGCGGCATTCGCCTCGTCGCGCGGCAGGGCGATGAGCACCGTCCAGCCCGTCTCCCCGACGGGAACGCCTGCATAAAACTTCTTGCTGCCCTGATATTCGGCTTCGATCTGCTCGGGCTTGCCTGTCGTAAGCTTCGCCGCCAGATCCTTGTAAGCGCCGCCGTCGATCTCGTTGAGTCGGTCGTCCACCGTATACTTCGTGTGGTAGATGTACTCCGTCTCCGGCCCTAAGATGACGAGCGCCCCCGTCTCACCGACCTTGACGTCCCGCACGATGTCCCCGACAGCTTCGAGCGAAATATCAATGGCGGCGACGCCCTTGATCTCCCCGTTCTTCTCGATGGCACGGCTGATCGTCAAGACGGGCTTGCCCGTGGACGCCGCCTTGTACGGCTTGGATATGATCGTCTTGTCAGGAGCAGCGGCCGCCTCCTTGTACCACGGGCGCTCCCTCGGGTCGTAGCCCGCGCGGAAGGACGCGCTCGTCGCCGCGCTGCCGTCCGCCCTGCCGATATAGGCGGAGACGACGCCCGGGCGTTCCGCCATGTGCAGCAGCGCCTCGTGCAGCGCCTCGCCCTCGGGCATCGCCTCATCCCAATTCACCGTCGCCGTTTCGACAGCGACGCGGTTCATCTCCACGATCTTGTCGATGGCATTAGCATAATGCTCGCCCATCTCATACATGCTTCTCTGCTTCGACTCCGACAGCGCCGAACTTGCCATCGTGCTGATCGCGAATCCCACGATGAGGAAGACCGCAACGAGCGGGATTCCGATGCCTAAGAGCATCTTCGGTTTCAGTTTCATAAGATACCTCCTCTTTCTCTCCCAACTTTTCTTTTATTATAGAACAAAAATCTCTCTTTGCGAGAAGAAAGTTTTTTCTGATAATTCAGGCAAAACAAGAAAACTCCCTGACAGTTGATTCCAATATACATGAATTGCGATGAATCTGCATAGAAGGAAACGACTTTCTGCTGTAAAAGAAAGAAATACGAGCAATCAAAACTCCGCAGACGAATTTCATGAGTAATTTCTAACAATATTTAAAGGACGTTTGCCCCATGTCGCTTGCGTGCAAAATATGCACGCAGCACCCGCCTATCGGGCATCGTGCGCCGCCCCTCCTGCAAAAAAGGCTGCGCACGAGTCGAACCGACTCATGCACAGCCTTCCACTTCTCTGTTACGACGACTTCACTTCCTGCCGACAAGCAGCTTGGAGGCGCTGCAGCACATGAAGCGCGCCTCTCCTTGACTCATGAACATGCCCTTGGCCGTGTCGAGAAGTTTGACCTCCTCGTAGCCCTCATCCTTCAGCTTGGCGGCGAACGCTTCCATATCGCCATACTTGCCGCGCTCCATAATGTCATGAATCGCGAAGACGCCGCCCTTCTTCAGGACGCGAAGTGTCTCTTCGAGCATCGTCTGCCCCGAGACCTTCGGGATGTTGTGATAAACGTAGTTGCTCGTCACCGCATCGAAACTCTCATCGGGAAAATCGAGCTTGAGGGCATCGCCCGGGCGGAACTCCACATTCGTCACGCCCTCAGCTGCCGCGTTCTCCTCGCAGATCCGCTGGCTGAACGAAGCGTAGACGCCGCGCCAGAGGTCGACGCCGATCGCCTGGCACGCGGGATTTCCCTTCGCGCAGGCGATCGTCAGAGCGCCGCTGCCGCAGCCGACGTCGAGGATGCGCCCGCCTGCGGGAAGCTTGACAAATGCCGCCGTCCCCTCGACAATCTGCCGCGCCAACTGCCGCTTGCCGTCGTAAGAAAACATGCGGTAGAGGGCGCAGAACCAAACTGTGAGGAGCGTCGAAGCGATTGCTGCAAGCGCGAGAAAGCCGTCTAGGGCAAGCCACGCGTCCGCACGCGGCAAAAGAGCGAATGCGAGCGCGAAGAAGGCCCAGAATAGGACAGCGGCCAGGAGAGCCGCCGCAATCATGCGGCGCGGCAGCCAGTTCTTGTAGTTCGGCTTTCTGCCCGTGCCGTCCTCGGGCGATTTCTCCGCGCCCGCTTCCGGTACGGCCGGACTCTTGCCGACATCCGTCACTTAGACCATCTCCTCGGGATGGAATACCTCGTCGAACTTCTCAGGCGCGAGGAAGCCGAGCGCGACGCACGCCTCCTTGAGCGAGATGTTCTCCTCGTACGCCTTGTGCGCCGTCTTCGCCGCCTTCTCGTAGCCGATGACAGGATTCAGAGCCGTCACGAGCATCAGCGAGCGGTGCAGATTCTCATGCATCTTCTCCTTGTTCGCCTTGATGCCCGATACGCAGCGCTCATCGAAGGAACGCAGGGAATCCGCCAGGAGGCGCACCGACTGCAGGAAGTTGTAGATCGTCACGGGCATGTAGACGTTCAGCTCGAAATTGCCCTGCGAAGCCGCGATGGCGACAGCCGCATCGTTCGCCATGACCTGCACCGCCACCATCGTCGCCGACTCGCACTGCGTCGGATTGACCTTGCCCGGCATGATGGAGCTTCCCGGCTCGTTCGACGGGATCGTGATCTCGCCAAGGCCGCAGCGCGGGCCGCTCGCGAGCCAGCGCACATCGTTGGCGATCTTCATGAGATTCGTCGCCAGCCCCTTCAAGGCGCCGTGCGCGAAGACCATCTCATCCTTCGCCGAGAGCGCGTGGAACTTGTTCGGCGCTGTACGGAAATCGAGTCCCGTGATGTCGCTGACGACGCGTGCGACTTCCTCGGCAAAGCCCTCGGGCGCATTGAGTCCCGTGCCGACCGCCGTGCCGCCCAAGGCCAGCTCCTTCAAGAACGGCAGCGTCGCCTCGATCTGTGCACGCGACTCCTTGAGCATGGCGAGCCAGCCGCTGATCTCCTGCGTGAAGGAAATGGGCACGGCATCCTGCAAATGCGTCCTGCCCGTCTTGACGATTCCTTCATTCTCCTTCATCAAACGCTCGAAGGTCGAGGCGAGCTTGTCGATCGACGGCAGGAGCTTGTCCTCGATGGCGACGACGGCGGCGATGTGCATTGCCGTCGGGAACGTGTCGTTCGAGCTTTGCGACATATTGCAATGGTCGTTCGGATGCAGAAGCTTCTCGCCCGCAATCTCATTGCCGCGATTCGCCAGCACCTCGTTGACGTTCATGTTCGACTGCGTGCCGCTGCCCGTCTGCCACACGGCGAGCGGGAAGTGCCCGTCCAGATCACCCGCGAGGATTTCGTCCGCCGCCTTCGCGATGGCGTCACGGCGCTTCTCGTCGAGCCGCCCGAGCGTCGCGTTGGCAAACGCCGCCGACTTCTTCAAGATGGCAAAGGCGCGGATGATCTCCTTCGGCATCTTTTCCGTGCCGATGGGGAAATTCTCGAAGCTCCTCTGCGTCTGTGCCCCCCAATAGCGATCCTTCGGTACGCGAACCTCTCCGAGAGAATCATGCTCGATCTTGTACTCCATAAACGTCTCCTCCTTCATCTGCAAGCTACACGCACAAACGTCCACTTTGTGGACATTGTGCGCTGCCCTTAATGAAAGTTACCCAATCAGTCTGCGCCCTTCGGGCTTGACTTCTTGGACTTTCATAGTAAAAACTCCCGTCCGCAAGTGGAAAGAAAAGCGCCGGAATTTTTCCGACGCTTTTAGTGTAACATATATGAAAATATTTTTCAATAATGTTTTATGAGGAATGAATATCATACTTCTGCATCGCCACTTCCGCACGGTTCTCCAATCCGAGTTTATGCTTCCGTACAAGCATGAGTATTCACCCTTGACATAGATGAACAAGCATCATAATATGTTTGTAGATATTGAGATTATATATCAATTATTCATAAGGAGGCCTTTCATGAAAACAAAGCTCAGCGGTGTAGCGGAAACCTTGCTCATTCCCCTGTGGGCGCGAGCAGAAGAAACGAAGCGCTCAGACGCCTTGATCCGAGACGATTTCGCCGTGCGGCTCGTCGAGCAGATCGACTACGACTTCGCCAAGTTCGCCCGCGCCAAGCACTCGCAAACGGGAGTCGCCGTGCGCAGCTACATCCTCGACCATGAAACAAAGGCATTCATCGAAAAGCAGCCCGATGCGGTATGCATCAATCTCGCCTGCGGTCTCGACACCCGCTTCTACCGCATCGACAACGGACAGATTGATTGGTACAACCTCGACCTGCCCGATGTCATGGAACTGCGCCAAAACTTACTCGCAGAAGAAGGCGCGCGCATTCACAATCTCGCCGCCTCCGTCTTCGATTCCGGCTGGCTAGAAAAAATCGAGCACGAAGGTCGCCCCGTCCTCATCCTCCTGGAAGGCGCGGCCATGTACTTCAGCGAACAAGAGATGCGCAGTCTCTTCGCCATGCTCGCCGAGGCCTTTGCCGATGCTTCCATGCTCATCGAAATCATGCCGCCTTTTCTCATCGGTCAGCAAAAGCGCCACGATTCCGTAGATACGCAGAAAGCGCCCTTTCAATGGGGCGTAAAAAGCGGCAAGGAGATAGAGAAACTCCATCCTGCCATCGCCTTTCTCAAAGAGCGAACCCTATACGAAGGATTCCGCTGCCGCTGGGGCTTGTTCGGCCTCCTCTCCGTGATTCCTTGGTGGAACAAGAACTGCAACGACAAGATTACCTGCCTTCATTTCGCAGCCCGCTGAATCGCCGCGGGATGTCTTGAAAAAGCCTGCGGTAACGCTTCGTATATTTTTACGACTCCTCCAAACATACGATAAACAATTCGCTCGAACAAGAAAAGCGCCGAGAATCTCTCGACGCTTTTCTTATATCCATCGGTTTACTTTTCCTGCCCCGTGCTGCAGCCGCCGCCGCAGCCTCCGCAGCCGCCGCTGCAGCTTCCGCCGCAGCAGTCTTCCTTGCCCGCCTTCACATTGTGATAGACGTGGCGCAGCGCGAAGAAGAGCAGGACGGCGACAATTGCGCCGACAATGATGCTTGCCATGGCAAAGATCTCCTTTCAAGAGTCAGAGAAGCACGGACGGCTTCCCTAGCCGTTCATGCCGAAGGCGCAGGCTCCCCAGTAGACAAGAAGTGAGACGACCCAGGCGACACCGAAGGTGTAGAGGGCGGCGAAGAGCATCCAGCTCCACTTACCCGTCTCCTTCTTGATCGTGCCGAGCGAAGTCATGCACGGCGTGTAGAGCTGCGAGAATACCATGAAGGCGAGCGCCGAGGCTGCCGTGAACGCCGTGCCCATCGAGCCGGCGAGCTGTGTCGCCGTCTCTGCGGCGTCCTCCGCCTCGGTCGAGACATCGCCGACGCCATAGAGGATACCGAGCGTCGAGACGACGGACTCCTTCGCCATGATGCCCGTGACGACGGCCGCGCCCGACTCCCAAGTCTCGAAGCCGTGCAGCGCGAAGAGATGGCTCATACCGCCGCCGATCGATGCGAGGAAGGACTCGCTCATCTCATCCGTAGCGCCGTCCGCATTGTAGTTCGACAAGAACCAGATGGCTACGCTCATTGCGAAGATGATCGTACCGGCTTTGATCAGGTATCCCTTGCCCTTGTCCCAAGTCTCCAGGAGCACCGTCTTCATGTCCGGCATGCGGTACGGCGGCAGTTCGAGGAGGAACGTCGATCCCTGGCTCCTGAACGCCGTGATGCCCAGAACCTTCGCCATGATGATGGCGACGACGATGCCGATGATGTACATCGAGAATACGAGATTCGCGGCATGTTCAGGGAAGAACATCGCAGCGAAGAGCGCCATGATCGGCAGCTTCGCCGAGCATGTCAAAAAAGGCGTGATGAGAATCGACGTGAGCCTGTCCTTTTCCGAGTCGAGCGCACGCGCACCCATGATGGCCGGCACGCCGCAGCCGAAGCCGACCATCAGCGGCATGATGCCCTTGCCCGTGAGGCCGACACGGCGCATGATCGGATCCATGATGAAAGCGACGCGCGCCATATATCCCGTACCGTCGAGGAAGGACAGCATGAAGAACAGTGTGAAAATGAGCGGCACGAAGTTGATGACGTTGCCGACACCCGCGACGATACCGTCTGCAATCAAGGATTTCAGCCACTCGGCGACGCCCGCAGATTCCATCGCGTCATTGATCCAGTCGGTGAACGGTCCGCCGATCCAGTCGCCGACGGCATCTGCGAGCGGCTGACCAATCCACGTGAAGGCGATACAGAACACCAAGTAGAGAATGCCGAGGAGAATAGGCAGCGCCAAGACGCCGTTCGCGAGCACGCGGTCGATCTTCTCCGAAGTCGACAGCCCGACGTTTCCGACGACAACCGCCTTCTTCATGATCTTGTCGATGAGATCATAGCGCATCTCGATGAGCTTTTCGTCCAGCTCTTCGGCGGAAAGGCCGCTCTTCTTGAGTTCCGTCGCCTTCGCCTTGTGCTCTTCAACCATCGCACTCGGACGGTAGTTCGACATGACGGTCGTCGTGAAGATTTCGATGAGCTTCTGGATGCTCTTCTTGCTGCGGCCAACTGTCTGCACGACGGGCATGCCCAGAGCCTCTTCGAGCTTCTGGATGTTGATGCGAATGCCCTTTCTTTCCGCCTCGTCCTGCATGTTGAGGTCGATGAGCAGAGGAATTCCCTCTTCGAGGAGCTGCACTGTGAGGAAGAGGTTGCGCTCGATGTTCGAGGAGTCAATGACATCAACCGCGAGGTCGGGCATCGTCGTCTTGAAGTAGTCGATGACGACCTGCTCTTCCGCCGAGCGTGCATTGATGCTGTAGGTGCCAGGCAGATCGACGACTGTGATCACGCGATCCTTGTAGTTGACGACGCCCATCTTCTTGTCAACAGTGACGCCCGGCCAGTTACCGATCTTCTGGCGCATACCCGTCAATTCGTTGAATATAGTCGATTTTCCCGTGTTCGGGTTGCCCGTCAGGGCGACGCTCATGGTGCTCATCAGGCTCCCGCTCCTTCCTTGATTTCCGTCACTTCAATCTTCTCCGCATCGGCGCGGCGAAGCGCCAAATTGTACGAGCGAAGCCCGATCGCCATCGGATCGCCCATCGGCGCCGACGGCAGCACCTTGATGCGCGTGCCCGGGATCAAGCCCATCGTCATCAGGCGCTGCTTGAGCTCCGAATCGCCCACCTTGTCGACACGAAGAGACATTCCTGTCTTTCCGTCTTTCAACGTCATGTTTCTTACCTCCATTAAATAAAACAGCAAACTGCACGCACAAACGTCCATGTTGCGGACATTGCACGCCTCCCTTAGCGAAACTCAGCCAATCGACCTACGCCTACGGCTCAATCGCTTGGGGTTTCATAAAAAATGAGAACGACAATGAAACTGAATCCAGTTCATCGGCAGAGATAATAATACTCTATCCAGCTCATGCTGTCAAGGAAATAAGGCGCGATTTGAACTTTTTCTATCAATTTATAAATATTCTCATTTAATCAAACAGCGGACGGACGTTCCGCCGAAGAAATTGCACCCTTCCCGTAAAAAATACTGCAGGGATGCAAATGCGCAGCCTCCCCAAAAGCTCCGCCTTGAGACCGACGACGCTCCTGCACACAAAAAGCGCAGGAGCGTCCCCTTCGCTCCTGCGCTTCCGTTAAAATATCACGGAAGACATCGCATCACCATGACGCGTTCCGCCTTCATGCTGAGTGCTCAGCGAGGACGTTCTGCAGCGCCGCCATGCTTGCCGAGTGGCAGAAAGCGATCTTCGCATTGCACTTCTTCGCCTCTTCCTGCGCGTGCATGGCAAGCTGGTGCGATGCCGTGCTCGTGAAAAGAATGATGAGATCGGGCGAGCCGATCTTCCTCCTGAGGTCTCGACACATCTTCGGAAAAACCTTCGCCTTGAACCCGCAACTCTTGCATGCCTCACGATAACGGCACTCCATACACTCGTTCCCCCCAAGAATCACCACACTGCTCATAACCACTCTCCCTTTCTTTTATCCTTGAATATGAATATCACTCATCTTTATGACATAATTATAAATGGGATGAGAATGATTGTCAAGTCCATAATAAAGGGGGATTCGTATAACTTTTGTCTTGGTCTTGCGGGGATGTCACGGCAAGGAAGCGCTGTCATCTTGCGGCAGATATCCCGACGGACTGCAAAGAGAAGCGAGCGACGCGCACATGCACCGCAGCATCAAAAAAGGATACCGCACAAATTTCTGCGGTATCCCTTTCTTTTTACTTTCAGCCGACGCGCCTTACAGGCTTCTTGCCTGTCGAGAGGATGCGTGCGCTGTTCAAGACGACGGCGAGCGTCGCCGTGTTGTGGATGACAGCCGCCCACAGCGGGCTGATCATGCCCAAGGCGCCCATGAGCATGGCGCCCGAGTTGACGAGGATCGTCGCGCGGAAATTCTGATGGATCAGTCCCATCGTGCGCTTGCCGAGACGCAGAGCGTCGACGAGGCCTTCAGGATCTTCCGAGCGGATCGTCACTGCCGAAGACTCGGCGGCAATGTCCGTCTGGCGGCCGCCGAGCGTCACGCCGACGTCGGCAAAGGCAAGCGCCGGCGCGTCGTTGATGCCGTCGCCGACCATCATGACTCTGCCGCCGCGCTCCTTGAGCTTCATGACGTAGTTCGCCTTGTCTTCGGGCAAGACCTCGGCATGGTAGGAGTCGATGTCCATCTGACGCGCCACATGATCGGCGACCTTCTCCGAGTCGCCCGTGAGCATCACGATCTCGTCGACGCCGTAACGGCGCATCTGGTTCAGCGTCTTCTTCATCTTCGGGCGCACGGGATCGGTGATGCCGATGATGCCCATGAGCGAGCCGTTCCGCGCGATGTAGAGGAAGTTTTCCGTCGTGTCCTCGACGACGAGCTCGCCCGCGCCCTGCACGCCGCGTTCCTTCATGAACTTGTAGCTGCCGACGATCACGTCGCCGCCCTTGAATCCGTCGAAATCAGGCACGACCGCCTGCATGCCGCGTGCGACGATCGTCTTCGACGAGCGGTGCTGCGGCACTTCCCAGTTGTTGTCCTTAACGTACTTCTGAATGGCGACGGCCAGAGGATGCACGGAGTGCATCTCCGCCGACGCCGCCAGAAGGATCATCTCCTTCTCCGTCACGCCCTCCGCCGTCTTGATGGAGGAGATCTGCGGGATGCCGACCGTGATCGTGCCCGTCTTGTCGAGGACGACAGTATCGGTATTAGCGAGCGCTTCCATATAGTTGCCGCCCTTGACGAGGATGCCCTTCTTCGCCGCCGCCGCAATTGAGGCGGAAATCGCCGTCGCTGTCGAGAGCTTCAAGCCGCACGAGAAGTCGATGAACAGGAGGTTCAGCACCCTCTGCCAATCGCGCGTCGCGCCGTAGACGATCGCCGCGCCGAGGAACGAGATCGGCACGAGCATGTTCGCCATGTTGTCGGCGAAGTTCTGCACGGGTGCACGTCTCGACTGCGCCTCTTCGACGAGGTGGACGATATGTGCGAGCGACGTGTCCTTGCCCGTCTTCTCGACCTCGATGACGATCTCGCCGACCTCGATGACAGAGCCTGCGTAGACAGGCGACTTCTCGCGCTTCATCGCGGGATTCGACTCGCCCGTGATCGACGCCTGGTTCACGGACGCCTTGCCGCTGACGACGCGGCCGTCGACGCAGATCATCTCGCCCGAATGTGCCGCGATGCGGTCGCCGACCTGCACGGACTCGACCGCGACCTTGCGCTCGACGCCGCCGTCAATGAGCCAGACGAAGCGCTGGTTCATGTTCAGAAGGCCGGAAATCTGCTTCTTCGCGCGCTCCGCTGCGTAGGCGGTCAGCATCTCAGCGCCGTTCGACAGCGTCAGCAGTGTGAGGCTCGATTCGGGCTTGCCTGCGAGCACGGAGGCGATAACCGCCGTACTCGTCAGCGTGTCGGCGTTCGGGCGGCGCTCTTTCACCATGCCCACGACGCCGTTCTTGAGGAAGTTGCGCGCGATGGCCAAGACGAGGAGGCTGCGAAACACCTTCATTCCCGCAAAGGCTTCAGGTGCGAGCTTTTCGAGCGCCTTCATGCCCGCGAAGCTCGCGAGCGAGAAGATTGCTTCGCGCCGATAGCCCGCCATGTCAAGCTCGGGATCGCTCGGTGCGCACTCTTCTTCCATGCGCTTGACGAGCCGACGCACGAGTGCAAGCGGCAATTCTTCCTTGTACCAGACCGTCAGCGCCTTGTCGCCGACCGAAGCGGCGACGACGCCCTTTATGCTTCGAAGCTGTGCACCCAAGAGGGCGCGCTTATCCTGAGCAAGATCCGCCGATAGGCGGAGCGAGCATGTCCCATACGTCATATCATCTTCCATCCTTTCAAGATCGAGAATGCCCACCAAAGCATCTGAGGACCCGACGGCCGCTGTTCATAGAGCAGGATCTTGCGCAAGCCGCGCACGATGAAGCCGAGAGCGAATACCGACGGGAAATCGAGCCAGCCATGCGTCTTCTCGTGCAGCCATACGTTCGCCGCGCCTGCTGCGCGGCGGATGCTTGCACCGAGTTCAGCGAGCGGCTGAGTGACGCCTGCCGCAGGGAGCAAATCGGAAAGCCCCTGCGGCAGATTAAAACCCGCATGCTCCGTAGCACCAAAGACGCGCTTGCCAAGATCCGCCATCAGGCGATCGACAGCTCCCTCATCGCCCGTATAGCAGACGAGCAGACTGCCCGTAACACTCGACGCCTTGACGGAATCGATGAAGGCGATGCGGCCAAGGTTCTTCTCCAGAAGCTTTGCCAGCTCCTCGTTCCCCTGCAGGGCCGCCGCATAGTAGCGCCTGCGCCCGGGCACGGCACTCTTCAGCGCGAAAGCTGGCATTGCCGGTGCAGACACGGCTGCAGAGCCGGACGCGTCCTGCGCCATGCCCTTGCCGCGTCCCCTGCCTTGACCGAACATGCTGCTCATGCCGCTGCCCATGCCCGTCGGCATCATGTTAAAGAGTCCGCTCATGCCGGAACTTCTGCCCATGCCGCCCCGCCCCATGCCGGACGCCATGCCGAAAAGACCGCTCATGCCCGCGCTCCTGCCCATGCCCATGCCGCCGCCCATGCCTGCAGAAGCGCCGCCCGAAAGCATGCTGCCGAGGCCTTGGACAAGGGCCGTGCCGATCATCAAACCAGACATATAAGACATAAAGATTTAACTCCTCCCCTGTGCCATCTGCACATGATGCTTCACATACGTTTCAATCTGTGAAAGCTCTTCGTTCTCAGCAAAAAATTCCGGCTCATAGGTGATGAGCACGGAGCCGGTGAGCGTACTGCACTCGACCTTGTCCACCTCGGGACAGTCGGCGAAGTACGCAAGAATCTGCTCTCTAAGCTTCTCGTTTCCCACGAGTGAACGGCTGTAGAGGCGCATCCTGCCCGGCGCATAGGCGGCAGGGCGCATCGAGCCGATGAGTGCGCCGAGCTTCGTCGGCGGCAGCGGCAGCTTCTGAAGCCCCTCGTCAATCTTCTTCATCACATTTTGCTTGAGACTTGCGCCGAACGGCATCGCAAGATCTTTCGCGAGCTTTTTGCGATACTGCCAAGCGTGAACGAGCGAGAGTGCCGCCCATGCCGTGCCGCAGACGATATGCAGACGCTTCGCCGGAACAAAGAGCGTCACGACCGTGCCTGCGGCAGCCGCTGCCAGCGGTAAGCCTAAAGGAATCTTTGCCATAGCGTCCTCCTTCATGCAATTCGTTATCAACAGCAAAACAGGAAAGGGGCTGCGCACGCAATATGCCATGACGATACGAGCATTTGCCTGTCGCAGCCCCTCTTATGTTTCCCTTACTGGTTCGCGCCGGCTTCCTGCGCAGCGATGAGGTCCTCAAGCTCTTCCTTCTGGCGCTGAAGCTCAGCAAGCGGCACCTGCGCTGCAGGAGCACCCTGCTGGATCGCCATCATCTGCTGCTCGCGCTCCTGCATGAAGCGATAGCCAAAAACGCCTGCGACAGCACCGACAGCAAGACCAATCCAGAAATCGCTCTTAGAGAAAATCGTACCCATAATATTCATCCTCCTAAAATTCAAAAGTGTCGACTCGAAAGACCGCTTCTTCGGCACTCTCCTCGCGTCAACGTCTTTTTCTATCATACCGATTATCCTACCATTTGTCAAGGGTATACCGGACAGTATCTGTTATTAATTAAAGGCTGAGAAAGCGCATCATTGCTAGCTTGTTGGCCTTTGGAGGAATCGTTGGTCGGCCGAGGTCGGCACGCGAGCCGACGGCGCATCGCACCTCTAAAAAGCACGATCCTGCCTGCCCTTTCATCTCCTCCAAGGCGGCGGCAAGCTCCTCGCCATCTTTCGCACGCTGTGCGGCGGCGTAGCCAAGCGCACGCGCGAGCGCCGGAAAGTCGATGGAGGAAGCCGCCGTCGGCATGCCGCCGACGCTCTCGTGCGCCTCGTTGTTCAAGACGACGTGGCAAAAGTTCGATGGCTTTGCGGCAGCGATGACAGCGGCCGCGCCCATGTGCATGAGGAAGGCGCCGTCGCCGTCGAGGCACCACGTGCGCCGCCCCTTCCTTTCGAGCGCAATGCCGAGCGCGATGGACGAGCTGTGCCCCATCGAGCCGATCGTCAAAAAATCGCGCTCGTGCCCCTCGCCGCGCTCCTCGCGAAGCTCGAAAAGCTCGCGGCTCGCCTTGCCTGTCGTCGAGACGAAGACATCGCTCTCGTCTGCGGCGTCGAGGATCGTGCGAATCGCCTCCTCACGGCGCAACGCATAGCCGTTTTTGTAGGAAACCTTCGTGTCGTGCGTGAGCGCGCCCTTTCGAACGACAAAGGCCACCGAACGCCCTGCCTCCAAAGACGAGCGGAAACGTTCCATGGCAGCGCGCACGTCTTCTCCTCGCGTCTCCTTCGCGAGCACGAAATGCTCGACCTGCAGAAGTTCGAGCAGCGGAAGCGTCACCTCGCCCTGATAGGCGTGCTGCGGCTCGTCCTTCACGCCCGGCTCGCCGCGCCAGCCGATGACGAAGATCAGCGGGATCGCGTACGCCTTCTCGTGCAGCAGCGACGCGAGCGCATTGACGATGTTGCCCTCACCGCTGTTCTGCAAATAGACGAGCGGCGAACGACCTGTCGCGAGATAATGCCCCGCCGCGATTCCCGCCGCCGTCCCCTCGTTCGCCGCGATGACGTGCGGCGCATGATTGCCGTATCGCTCCATCAAAGCGTCGCAAAGAGCGCGCAGCTGCGAGTCGGGCACGCCGACGAAAAAATCTGCACCCAAGATGTCCAAAAACTCCGTCGCCTGCATAATACCTCCCCCTTCTCCCGCAGATCATCTCTCTGACTCTTCCTTGCGATGGAAATATACATGATAGATGAACGGATTGTTCCAATAACCTTCGATTGTCGAATCTGCAAAGACAATGGACAGATCATGCTTTTTGGCAAATTCATCAAAGAACGACCTCCGGTAAAAGAACTTGTCAAGGTTCTTGTATCGCTCGTCGTAGTCCGGATCGATCATACGGCGCACACTCAGAAAATCCGCTCTCTTCTCGGCGTCATGCACATCGAGGAGGACGATGCTGCCGCATGTCTTTTCGAGCATTTTTTCCAGCACGGTTTCCGCATAGGATTCATCGGGAAAATAGGAGAAGACACTATTCGCCAGCACGCCGTCATATTTTTCTTTCGTGGGCAGATTTTTCGCTTCATCACAAAGGCTTTCCCGCAGGGTTCCTTCAGCAAATACGTCCTTCATGATAGAAATAAGCTTCTCCGAATAATCGAGGCCACCAACAGCGAAACCATCGAGTCGAAAGAGCCAAAGATTTGCTCCTGCACCGCAGCCGACCTCGAATATGCTGCCGCCTGCGGGCAAACGAAGCGCCGCCTTCGTTTCCTCATACTGCTTTAGAAGTGATTCATACGGTATGCCGCCACCCGTCACATCAAAGCCATTGATGCGCTTGAGTTCCAAGAGCATCGCCCGCTTGTCCGAGCGATCAATGCCTGCAAGCTGTGCACTTCTCTTATTCCAGATTTCCTGCCAGCGATTCATCTGTCTTCTGTCTCTCCTGTCCCATTCATTGCCGTTTCATTCCTTCGGCAAAATCATACCCAATTCCGCAAGAGCTTCTTTCAGCACGCGGAAAAACTTCTCAATATCCGTCTCGTCGATCGCGCCGAGCGCGCACAGGCGAAACGTCCCCTTCTCCTGCATCTTGCCCGGATAGATCGTGAAGCCATGCGCATAGCAATAGTCGTGCACGCGGTCAAAATCCCAGTGCTCATCCGCAGGATAGAGCACGGAGACGACGAGTCCCGACTGAACCTCCGGGCGGATCGCCTCCTTCAGCCCCAGAGCCGTAAGCCCGCGATGAATCGCCTGCGCCACCCGCGCATGACGCGCCGCCTTCGCCGCCTCGCCCTCGGCGAAGTATTCGGCAAGGGCCTGCTTCGCCGCATAAATCGTCTGCACGGGCGGCGTGAACTGCATCTGTCCCGTCTTTTCAAAGTAGGCGTACTGCTGGTAGAGATTGCAGTAATACGAGCGCACGGGATAATCCTTCGACTCCTCGATAAGTGATGTGCGGCCGATGACAAAAGAAAGCCCCGTCATCGCCTGTATACCCTTCTGTGCCGACGCCATGCAGAAGTCAATGTTCGCCTCTTCCATCGAAAAGGGCAGCATCGCATACGTCGATGTCGTGTCGACGACAAACATCGCGCCGTGCGCATGGGCAAGCGCACCGATTTCGCAGACGGGGTTCAGGACGCCCGTTCCCGTCTCATGATGCGTCGTATAGACGAGAGCGATGTCGGGATCTTCTGCGAGCGCACGCTCGACAGCCGCAAGATTGGGCACGTCTTCGACCGACGAGCGAAGGTCGATATGGGGAAGTCCATAGGCGCGGCATATATCGACGGCACGCGCAGAATACGCGCCGTTGTTGACGACGAGCACTTTCTTCCCCGCAGGCAAAAGCGAATTCAAGCACACGTCCATGTTGAGCGTGCCCGAGCCGCAGAAGAGCACGCACGAAAACTCCTTCGCATCGGCATGAACGATCTTCAAAAGCCCCTGCGCCACCTCGCGCATGACGTCGCCGAATTCTTCTTCGCGCGGGCAAATATCGGGCACGACCTGTGCCATTTTCACTGTATCTGTCGTCGTCGCCGGACCCGGATTTAAGAGGATCTTCCTCTCCATCAGTCACCGCCTCCATAAGAAATTATTAAGGAAAGTATAGCACAAGAACGTAAAAAGGGGAAGCGTTCATGTACACTCCCCCTGCACTTCATCCATATTACATCTTGCCCGCTTCCAGCCGCGCCTTTCGCTTCAGCCGCTTCTCCAGCATCACGCGCATGAAATCGTGCGCTCTTTGCAGATCCTCAGCATCGGGGTGGCTCGCAGCTCTCTGCCAGCGCGCCTGCGCCTTCTTTCCCGCGTGCGGGTCATCCTCTGCTGCAGCTTCCTTCTTACGCTTTTCGACGATCTTCGGATTGATCTTGCCCTGGCAAGAGAATGTGCCCGCGATATAGCAGTCCGCGCCGAGCGCATATCCTGCACGCGCGAACGCTGTAACGGCATGTTCGCTGCCTGGATCTGTACCGTGCGTCTGGAAAAATACGACATCCTTGCCCTCGATCTTTGGCAGGAGCGCGAGCATCTTCGGATCGGGCGCACCGAGCCGCAACCAGTAGCCGAGCGCCACGGCCTCGTAGCCCGAGAGGTCTTCCGGCACTTTCTCCACCGAGAAGAGGTCGGCGTCTGCTTCCTCTGCCATCGCTTCGGCGACAAGCTTCGTATTTCCCGTAAGCGACGAATAAATCACGCACCATTCTTTCATAAAAAACAGTCTCCTCCCATTTTATATGCCATCCTTACCATCTTAGCATATAAAACAAGAGGAGACTGTACCTTATGCTACGAAAGTTTGCGTCTTATCCGAGAAAGGAAACCATCCCGCAGGCTTCCATCGGGCAAAAGCATGCAAAGCTTGGCTTACCTGCCTCTTCTGGCAGCGAAGCAATCGCGGCAGTAGACCGGGCGGTCATCCTTCGGCTCGAACGGAACTTCCGTCTCCTTGCCGCAAGCGGCGCATGTCACCTGGAACATCGTGCGCTCACCGTTGTCGCCATCATGGCTGCGGCGTCTCTTTCCGCGGCAGTCGCGGCAGCGAACCGGATCATTTTCAAACCCTTTCTCCTTGTAGAACTCCTGCTCACCTGCGGTGAACGTGAACTCCTTGCCACAATCCTTGCAAACCAATGTCCTGTCCTGGAACTCCATGAAATATCTCCCTTGCTGATAATTATGTGAAAACGTCCTTCTCGGACGCTGCACGCACCGACGGCTTGGCATGTCCAAACCTGCGCTTGCCTACCTATTCTAGCAGATTCAAACAAAAAGCGCAACTGAAATTATTTTGCCATTTCTTGGAGGATGACCAAGCGAAACGCTAGGAATCATCGCTCTTGCCGCGTCTTTCGTCCATCGTGCAGCGGGCATCGGAAACATGCTTCACTCCCCGCCCACATCGCGCAGCGAAAGCCCCGGCACGGCGTTCAGATGAGAGTCGGCGAAGCCACCCGCCAGAGCTTGATAGTAGGCGCGGCAGCCGATCATCGCCGCATTGTCCGTGCAGAGCCGAAGCCCTGGATAATGGAACTCGACGCCACTCTCCGCCGCCGCCTGGCGAAGCCGCCCTTCGAGCGAGCTGTTCGCCGCGACGCCACCTGCCAAGACCAGCGTCCTCAGCCCCGTCTCGCGCAGAGCCGCGAGCGACTTCTCGACGAGCGTCTCGACGACGGCGTTCTGAAACGACGCTGCGACGTCGGCGGCATTGACCTCGATCTTCTTGAGCTTCATCGAGTTCAGATAATTTAAGACGGCAGATTTCAGGCCGCTGAAGCTGAACTCATAGTTGCCCTCTTCTTCCAAGGCGCGCGGAAAGTCGATGGCCGAGGCGTCGCCCTCTTTCGCGAGGCGATCGATCTCGGGGCCGCCCGGATAGGGCAGCCCGAGCACGCGAGCCACCTTGTCAAACGCCTCGCCCGCCGCATCGTCGCGCGTCTGCCCAAGCAAGGTGAAATGGTTGTAGTCCTTGACGTGGACGAGCGCCGTATGCCCACCCGAAGCGACGAGCGCCACAAACGGCGGCTTTAGCTCCGGCGAACTCAAGAAATTCGCAAAGATATGGCCCTCGAGATGATTGACGCCGATGAGCGGCACGCCGAGCGAGAAGGAAAGCCCCTTGGCGGCGGCGACGCCAACGAGCAATGCACCGACAAGCCCCGGCCCGTAGGTGACGGCAACTTGACCGATCTCCCCCTTGGCAACACCCGCCTCCTTGAGCGCCTCGTCGATGACGGGCACGATGTTCACGATATGACAGCGCGACGCAATCTCGGGCACGACGCCGCCGTACTTTTGATGCACGGGGATCTGCGTCGCGATGATGTTCGACAAGATTTCGCGCCCGCCGCGCAGCACGGCGGTGGACGTCTCGTCGCAGCTCGTCTCGATGGCGAGCGTCAAGATGTCCTTATCCATGCGCCTCATCTCCTTTTCCGTCCGTCCCGCCGAGTGCGGCAAGCGTCGCTTCGATGTCCGTGTTCCAGAGGATTTCCGCATCCTCCGCATTATCCGTATAGTAGTGCGGCCGCCTGCCGACACTCCGAAAGCCGAACTTCCTGTAGAGCGCGAGCGCCGCCTCGTTCGACGGGCGCACTTCAAGCGTCATGCTGCGCACGCTGTGCTCCATGGCGATCCGCATGAGTTCTGCGAGCAGCGCTGCGCCGACGCCGCGCCGGCGCATCTCGGGCGCAACGGCGACGTTCGTGATGTGGCCCTCCTCGCCGAGCAGCCAGACGCCGACGTAGCCGATGACTTCTCCGTCGTCGAGCGCCAACAAGTAGTAAGCCGCTTCCTGCGCGGCCTCCTCCCAGAAAGACTCGCGCGACCACGGCATGGAAAAGCACGCCAGCTCCACCTTCTCGACGGCAGCGGCGTCCGTGGGCAGCATCTTGCGAAAGGTCAGCATGACGCCCCCTCCGTCTTTTCTTTGCCATGGCGCTTCTCCCAAAGCACCTCCGCCTCCGAGCGCCGAATGTAGAACGGCTCCAGCGTCATGGGATCATCGCACTCGCCCGCCGCAAGCCGCGCGATGCCGAGCCATGCAACGTGCGAGGCGCGCGCCGTCAGAAGATGCGCGGGCGCGAGCGTGACATTGTCGGGCAGATTTCCGAGACGCGCACGCTTCTTCACTGCGAGTTCTCCCGTCAGCAATACGGGTTTTCCCATGTCCGCCGCCTCGCTGATCGCCTCGGCAAGCGGCGCAACGCACACGGGATGCACCTCGTGCAGACTCCCGTCACGCCACTCGTAGAGACCTGCATAGGCGTTTCCCTTCTGCGCGTCCATCAGGGCGAGCGTATGAACGTCCGGCACGGGGAAGGCGAGCGCGAGCGCCGCCAAGGTCGAAACGCCGACAAGCGGGATGCCCAGACCGTAAGCGATCGCCTTCGCCGTCGCCAAGCCGATGCGAAGCCCCGTGAAAGAGCCGGGGCCGATGCCCACGGCGACGCCTCGGAGAGCCGAGCGCTCGACGCCCGCGAAGGAGAGCGCCCCCTCGATATGCGAAAGAAGCGTCTCCGAATGCGTGCGCCCCGCCTCAACCGTCACTTCCGCCTGCAGTTTCCCCTCGCTCGCCACGGCGACGCTCGACACCGAGCTTGCCGTATCAATCGCCAGAATCGACAACGTCCCTCATCTCCTCAAAAAATTCCTTGAGCTGCACTCCCACAAGCGAAAAACACAGCCGACGGCGATCCGCCGCCTCCTCTGAATCGACCTCCCCCGCCGAAGATGCCACGCGCTCGATCGTCACGCGCACATAGTCTGCGGGCATCTCCTCGCTGAACTTGTCGAACCACTCGACGACGACGACACCCTCGGAATCGTCCGCATACTCGTAGAAGCCGATGTCATAAAGCTCCTCGGCACGCTCCAGGCGATAGACGTCGAAATGCGTAAGGCGCATCTTCCCTTCATATACGTTCATCAAGTTGAACGTCGGACTCGTGACCTCGCCCGAAAACCCCAAACCACGCGCCAATCCCTGCACGAAGAGCGTCTTTCCCGCGCCGAGATCGCCGGCGAGCGCGAAGACCGTCCCCGCTGGGCAAAGCGCCCCGATGCGCTCGGCGAGCGCCGCCGTCTCCTCGGGTGAAGCCGTTTCCACCGTAAACATTGCTGCAACACCTTTCCATAGGAGAGCGCCGCGTCCCTCAGCCATCGCGCCGAACTTTTTGCCGAAGCTCTCCGTCGTTTCTCTGCCTATCATACCACAAGCCCGCCTTTTTTTGAAACGCTTCGCGCAAGTATAGCGATACTTCTTATCAATAATAATTATCCACTAGTATTTATTTTGAAAAAGTATAAAAACGCGAGATATACGGAGATATTTCATGATATATGACTATATCTTTGTTATTTAGCATTTTTTCGATATTTCCTTCTTGGGACACTTCGCCTATAATAAGAGCACAGCAAGCGACAAGCACATGAGGGAAACACCCCGCACGGTGAATCGCGAGCCACTACCAAGAAAAAGAAAAACATCCACGATATTTTGGGAGGTAATGTAAAATGAAAAAGTTTGTTTGCACGGTTTGCGGTTATGTTCACGAGGGCGACCAGGCTCCGGCAGAGTGTCCGATCTGTCATGCTCCCGCTTCCAAGTTCGTCGAGCAGACGGGTGACATGCAGTATGCGGATGAGCATCATGTCGGCGCCGCCAAGGGAGCGGATGAAAAGGTCATCGAAGGCCTGCGCATGAACTTCACGGGCGAGTGTTCCGAAGTCGGCATGTACCTCGCGATGAGCCGCCAGGCAGACCGCGAGGGCTACCCCGAGATCGCCGAGGCCTTCAAGCGCTACGCTTTCGAGGAAGCCGAGCATGCAGCGAAGTTCGCGGAGCTTCTCGGCGAGGTTCTGACGAACAGCACGAAGGAGAACCTCAAGATGCGCGTCGACGCCGAGCACGGCGCCTGCGCAGGCAAGAAGGAGCTCGCTACGCTCGCGAAGCAGCTGAACCTCGACGCCATCCACGACACCGTGCACGAGATGTGCAAGGACGAGGCGCGTCACGGCCGCGGCTTCAAGGGTCTCTTCGACCGCTACTTCGGCAATAAGTAATGACTTTCCCTCGGGGCGGGGATCTTGAACCGCCCCGGGAACTTCCCCATAAAGAAATCACGGCTAACGATGAGTCCGTCCCATCGACGCTCTCGATTCGTCCGTGCTTTCTAAAACCTTCTCAAACCCCATAACCACTATCCAGAGGGGATTTCCCCAATCCCCGACCACTCCCAAAAAGCGACCCTTTCCCCAAGGGTCGCTTTTTCTATGGGTTGTTTCACGGCTGCTGCATCAGCTTCTTCGCCCTCCTTCAACATACCGCACACATGATCAGTAGACTACACGCACAAAAGTCTACTTTGCAGACATTGTGCGCCGCCCTTACAGAAACCTAGCCAATCGATCTGCGCCTTCGCTTGACCTCTTGAGATTTCACGCTAAAATAAAGGTCTCCATGCCACATCGACTGCAGCATGGAGACTTCGATGAAAACTACAGAAATATCAACCGAACATCGCGTTGAGAATCAGGAGCACGATGATGCCGGTCGCCCAAGCAATCGTGCTGGCAACGGAGTAGAGGCGCAGCTGCTCTTTGCCTTCGGTGATACCGATGGAGCGGTTGACGACCCAGAAGAAACTGTCGTTGAAATACGAGTAGAAAAGCGAGCCCACACAGGCGGCGAGAGCCGCGAAGACGGGGTTCACGGAGAGATTCGCGATAATTGGCGCCGTGATCGAGGCTGCCGTGATCATCGCCACCGTGCCGCTGCCTTGGATGAAGCGCACGATCGTCGCGATGAAGAACGGCAGCAATATGGCAGGAATGCTCGTCTGCAGCATGGCTTCGGCCAAAACCGTGCCGACGCCGCTGTCGCGGATCAACATGCCGAAAGCGCCGCCGCCGCCTGTGATGAGGATGATGATGCCCGCCGACTTGATGCCTGTTTCCATTTCCTCCAGCACGCGTTTCTTGTCGAGACTTCCCGTCAGGCCATAGATCGTCAGGAGAAGTCCAATGCCGACGGCAATAACCGGTGTACCGAAGAACTGAATGGCATCGGCGATCTGCCCTTTCATCCCCATGGCAGCCGCCACTGTACCAATAAGAATCAAAAGGATCGGCACAACGATCGGCGCAAACGAGATGAAGGCCGAAGGCAGATGCGCGTCATCGTAGATGCTGCTTCCCTGGTTCGATGCCGCATACGATCTGTCACGCGTCCAACCGCCATCCGCTGTCGGAATCTGCCAAATCCTTTCGCCCGCCCACTTCGCAAAGAGCAAAGGACCGATGAGCATCGGCACGGAAAGCACGAGTCCCCAGAGAATCAAGGATCCGACGCTCACTTCAAAGATGCCTGCGACTCCCACAGGTCCCGGGGTCGGCGGCACCATCGTATGCGTGATAACGAGACCAGTGGCGAGCGCGATGCCGATGGAAACAATCGACTTGCGCGCTTCTGTAGAAATCGCCTTGGCCAGAGGCGTCAAGATGACAAAACCCGAATCACAGAAAATCGGGATGGAGACGAGGAAGCCCGTCAACGCCATAGCGATTTCTTCACGTCCCTTGCCGAAAAGCTTGAGAAAGCACAATGCCATGCGCTTCGCCGCACCCGATACCTCGAAGAGCTGGCCCATCATGACGCCAAAGCCGATGATGATGCCGATGCTCCCAAGCGTACCGCCGAAACCCTTCGTGATGCTCGCGACAATCTGCTTGAACTCGATGCCGCCGATCACACCGACGAGGACGGTTGCCAAGATCAGCGCCAAGAATGTATGAATCTTGGTCTTCATGATCATGAAAATCAAGCAGGCAATACCAAAGCCAAGACCTATGAGTATTTGCGTTTCTGCAGCCATGAGGATTCATCTCCTTGTTCATGAAATCATTACTTCTGCGGAACTGCCCCGTTCATCCCTGCTTGAAATTCGGGGCATATTTTGCTGCGAGGCGGATCGCCTCCACCATGCTCACGGCACTCACGATGCCCTTTCCGGCGATGTCGAAAGCCGTGCCGTGATCGACCGACGTGCGCAGGAACGGCATGTCGAGTGTGACGGCGATCGTACGCTCGAAGTCATACGTCTTCGTCGCGATATGACCTTGATCGTGATAGAGGGAAAGAACCGCCTGATAGCGTCCCTGCAACGCCTGATGAAAGACGGAGTCCGGACCGATCGGGCCCACGACATCATAGCCTTCCTTCTGCGCCTCTTCCACAGCAGGCGCAATTTCCTTGACTTCTTCCCAACCGAAGAGCCCATGCTCACCCGAGTGCGGATTGAGTCCCGCGACGGCCATCTTTCCCTCAACGCCGAGCTGCTTCAATGCTTTCGTGCAGCGGCGGATATACTCAAGCACGCGCTCCTTCGTAATGGCATCACAGGCATCGCGCAGTGACATGTGACGCGTGAGGAAGAATACGCGCATCTCGTCAACCTCGAACATCGTCAGCGGATCACGCGAGTTCGACAGTCCGCCAAGAATCTCCGTATGTCCGATGTAGTTAATCTTCGCCGCACGCAGAGACTCCTTATTGATCGGCGTCGTGGCAATCGCATCAATCTTGTGCGCCATCGCCAGCTCCACGCACTTCTTGATGTAATCAAATGCCGCCTGTCCGCACATCGCTTGGACTTCGCCCATCTTCAGCTTCGCCATATCGACATTTTTGAGATCAATAAGATTGATGACGCCCGCCTCATCGACGGCAGCCGCAGGATCCTCCACCGTATGGATGCGCGCTTTTACACCGCAGACACCGATTGCTTGCTCCATCGTGCCCTTATCGCCGACGACGATGACCCTCGCAACATCCGTCACCTTCTTGTCGAGCAAAGATTTGACGGTGATCTCCGCACCGACTCCGGCAGGATCGCCCATAGGCACACCGATCAGAGGTTTTTCCATTACATTCTTTTCCATACGCACAACTCCTTTTATCTTTCAAGAATCATCAAAGGGCAATATCCTTGGCGATTTTTTCCAAGCAAAGCCCGATCGCATCATCGCCGCCGATCATCCCCCCCTTCGTCACAATGCGCAGCTTCGGCAGGCGGCCGCCAAGAATGCGCCCGTAGACAGCAAGCGGCAGAACCTCGTCACGCACCTCAATGCCGTCGGCGTCCAACTTCTCCAAGAGAGCAATCGTGATGTCGCCGCCCGAGCAATAAATACCCTCGAGTTTGCCGCTCTTCTCCAAGATCTCGCCCGCAGCCTCGGTCAATGTGCCGGAAAGGATGCGTGACACATCCTCCGGAGTGACACCGAGTGCCTTCGCAGTCGCCTTGAGATCGAGATGTCCCTCATCAGAAAGCGGCGTCGTCGTCAGCAAGAGAACGTCTTCAGCGTCTACGGCATCACAGATCTTATTGACGACCCGCCGAACTTCCGCCTCACGCCGCTCCTTCTCGAAAAACTCCTTCACGCGCATGTCGACAAAGAATACGCGCCTCTTTTGCAGCAAATCGGCAATCTGCCGCTTCGTCGTCGCCGTCACGCTGCCGATGACGAGCAAAACCTTCTGTTCGCGCTTTTCCTTCACCTGCATCTCGTACACAAACTGCATGGTCAAGGGCCCGGGATCGACCGTCAGCACGCGGCAGCCGCTCTGCAGCACCGCTTTGGCGATCTTCTGCACATCTTCATTGCGCACCGCATCAAAGACGAGAACGCGCACCTCCTTCGCCGCTTCTCTGACGACAGCGGCAAACGAGTCCACGTCCTGCGCCAAATCTTTCAACGAAAAGTATCGCACCTCGTGGCGCGTTTGCTGCGCGACAAGATCTACAACATCATCCGATGCAACGGGCATCTTCGGATCGCGCCCCGCATCCGACTCTGTCAGAAGCATGCCGTTCACGAGCATCGTTCGATTTGCGACGATGCGTCCCGAGTCGGGATAAGCGGGTACGACAATCGCCGTAAAGTCGTCGCCCAAGGCGGAAAGTGCCCCGTCAATCTCCGCTCCGATATTGCCGCGCAGCGTCGAATCAATGCGCTTGTTGAAAAATTCACCACCCGACTTCAACTGCAAAAAGGCTTCTCTGACACGTCGGAAAGCCTCCTCGGAGGATAATCCGCGGCTCGCCGTCGAGTAGGCCAGCACATCCGCCTTGTGCTCTGTCGCTCCAGTCAGGCGAAAGAGACTGCTCACACTAAGTCCAATTTTCTTGAGGAGCACGCCCGATGCATTCGCCCCTGTCAGATCGTCAGCAACAATCACGCCTTTCATCGTATCTTCTCCTTCCCGGCAAGCCGATCAAATCGCGATGATTTCTCCACGCGGCATCGCCTTCTTCACCTCTGTCTTCGTAAACGGATAATCCGTGATGACGCGATCCAGTTCGCTCATATGAGCCGCCTTATAGAGCTTTTTCTTGCGGAACTTCGATCGATCAGCGACAAGTATCGAAACCTCGCTTATCTCAAGGAGTTTCCGCTTGAACACGCACTTGCTCTCCGTCGGTACGACAAGAAAGAAGTCCTCCGTGACGGCAGACGTGCCGACAAAGGCGAGATCAATGCCGTAACGCACAAGCTGCTCCGTCGCCATAGCACCCGCAACAGCCCCTGTCTCCGGCAAGACGACACCGCCCAAGAGGATGGTGCGAATCTCTGTTTGAGAATACAGATGCGCACCTATGTGCAAATCGTTCGTCACAACCGTGATATTAGCGGGCGCTGATTTCTTCAAACGGTCAGCAATCTCGAACGTCGTCGTGCCTGCATCGAAGAAGACCGTCATACCCGCACGAATCTGCCGCAGCGCCGCCTCCGCGATGCGCCGCTTAACTTCGATATCGCGCACCTTCTTCTTCGCATACGAAGTCTCTTCCACGATGTAGTTTGGCAGCATGGCTCCGCCGTGCGTGCGCACGAGCAGCCCCTTCTCTTCCAACTGTTTGAGATCACGGCTAATCGTCATGGCCGTGACATTGAGCGCCTGCACCAGGACGCTGCTCGTGACCGTTTCATTCTGCTGCAGGTAGTCAAGAATAAATTTCTTCCTGTCGATCGAAATCATATGCGCCCCCTTGATGTTAATTTAGTTTATATTTTGTTATCTTTTGTTATCTTATTATAAAGCTGTCGTTTTCTTCTGTCAATATAGAAAATAAACGCATTGTCTTTATGCTGCAAAAAAAAACGGGTGCATGAAGTCTATCAACTTCATGCACCCATTACAACAAAATGCATATCCAAAGCATCGTCCGCTCTCTTTCTCCAAGCATCGGAAGTGCCTCAATCAGCATACCTGCTGCGCCAGTTCTGACCGAAGTCTGCTGCACGCTTCATAAAGTCCAGAACTTACGCCAGACCGGACGGCGAGGATTCCATCGCGGTTGCCATCTATGGCAAGCGTAACGGCAACTTTCAGTTCTTCTGAAGAAATCCCCCGTTTTCTCGTTTGAATCTCCTGCTCAAGCAACAATAGCCATTCCATGTGGCAAAGGAGTTTTTCCTCTGAACTGAGCCTTCGCCGAACCTGAACGAGCGCTTTCTTAAAGAAGCCAACGCGGCTTGTTTTCTCAAAGATTGAGAGCCATAGAGAAAGCCTTTGCAGACTCATATCTTGCAGTTCTCTTAGAAGATAATTGCAAGATTCCATCGTCTCACGTCGAAAGAGCGCTTCGGACATGCCGCCTTTAGGAAATTTCCCCTGTTTGAGAATTGTCTTTCGCAGGTCGTCACTTTCAAAAACATAAAACGGCAGTCCATACGTGGCAAAGTCCAAATAAACGGGCGGCTCAGGAACATCTCCCTCCGATACTTCAGCATCCGCCATCACAAAAGAAATATCATCGTTCAGTGCAAGCGAGGTCACCATCTGCTGCAAGCAGGCGCTATTGTGGGAAACGTCCGGCAGGAAATACTGCACATAGGTGCCACGGACATGCTTCGGCAAATGCTGAATCTCATCCTTCGCCAGAATGAGCGGATGCGATATCCCCGCCTCTTCGGCAAGGACGCGGAGGCTCTCCTTTTCCACGGGAGAAAAGCACAGGAGGATGCATTCGTAAAAAGAATATTTTTGCAAAGCAAGATCGCTAAGAGAAAGGCGAAGTGCCTGCATGTCACCATAAAAAGGAATAAGCACACTGACCACGGGCGGTTCTACATGCTTTTGTCCATCTCTTTCCACTATGCGGAGAACGGCTTCCTTCTGCGCATGGGCCTCTGCGATTCCTTCCGCCGTCAGCATGATGTTGCGCAGCAGCTTATGCTCGGGAACTTCCTCCCGTGTGAAGCGAAGCGGGAAACGTCCTCGAAAAGCGTCCTGCCGACTCGGTAAGGGATCGCTTGCCGTTGACATTTCGAATCGTTCATGCGCGAGGTATGCTTGAAAAATAAGACGCCAATGGATTGCCATAACAGTTCCGCCGGAAAACTTTGCTACATTCGTGAGCCAGCCAACAATGTTTTTGGATAGGATCTGCTCTATGCTGCGTTCTGGGAAATGTGCAAGGTATAGTCCTGCTACTTCGCGCATCGGACAAGATACTGACCTGCCGTTTTCACGAATCGCCACGAAATGATTTCCCTGCGCAACGGACATCCTTCCTTCCAGCCAAAGAGGAATATCCTCGTCTCTGCGAGTCAACAAAACCTTGCTGTCCATTCTGGGACTCCGTTCTCGCACATGATCGCGTGCGAGAAGGAACATGTCCTGATCTTCCTCGGGGCGCGTAAGGAAATGATCAATCCATGCCAAGTGATAATAAACTCCAAGCTCCAAGTTTTGCAGAATGCGGCGACTCTGGAAGACATCCTCGGTATCAGCCAGTAAAAACTCATCCGCATCCAGCGGGCATACGACATCCGCGGAAAACTCACGGAACGCACGAACCACAAGCTCCGTCGTATATTCCCACTGCCTGTACGCCATATCCTCCGCCTCTGCAAGGATAAGAGGCAGGCCCTCATCTCGCAGTGCGCACAAGATTTCCTTTGTACGATCCGTACTCCTGTGATCGAGCACCAGCATAGCGTCTGCAATCGCACAATGCCAGCGCACAAAGCTCTCAATGATGTCCTCTTCATTACGCACCATGGACACAACGACAATTCGATTCAAAGTCATCTCACCTCCGTTTTCATGTACGAGGACACAAACACGTGCAGCGCGGACGCTTGTGCAGGCAGATTCCCCTCCATCTGTCAGTGAAATCATCCTACAGAGCAGCCGCCTGCACCTGTTCTTCCTTCTCCAGTGCCAGCAGCGCCTGCACGTAGAGCGCACATTCGAGACGCTTTTTCTGAATCTCGCAGCCGACTTCGTAAGGCTTTCTTATATCGCCGTGGAATAGGTCGGCGTTGGCGTGGCAGCCGCCGCTGCAGAAGAAGCGTGCCCAGCAGTCGGCACATTTTTCCTTGTTGAGGACGTGCGACTCGCGAAAGTACGGCGGCAGTTCTTCGTCCGTCACTCCGTCGTAGATGCTGCCGAGCTTGTAGCGCTTTCTACCGACAAATTGATGACACGGGTAGAGGTCGCCGTTTTCTGCGACGGCGAAGTATTCGTGACCCGCGCCGCAGCCCGAGAGGCGCTTGGCGACGCAAGGGCCGTTCGACAAGTCCATGTTGAAGTGGAAGAAGAAGAATCCCCTGCCCGCGCGATGCCGCTCCATGTAAGCGGCGGCGAGGCGGTCGTACTCCTCGCGGATGCGCGGCAAATCTTCTTCCATGAGGGCGAGCGGGCTGTCCTTCAAGACGACAGGCTCGACCGAGAGAATATTGAATCCCGCATCGTGCATCGAGAGCACGTCCTCGGTGAAGTCGAGATTGCGCTTCGTGTAGGTGCCGCGAAGATAGGTATAGACGCCGCGATAGTCCCAGTCGCCGCCTGCGCGGCTCGCAAGACACCTTCGGAAGTTTTCCACGATACGGTCATAAGTGCCGTGTCCGCCGACGTCGGGACGCATGGCGTCGTTCGTCTCCCTGCGCCCGTCGAGCGACAGCACGAGCGAGAAATCGTTCTCGTTGAGCCACGCGATGTTCGCATCGTTCAAGAGCATGCCGTTCGTCGTCAACGTGAGCTTGAAGATCTTGCCCGTCTCCTTCTCGCGCTTCTTTATATGCTCCGTCACCTTCTTGATCGTCTTCATGTTGAGGAGCGGCTCGCCGCCGAAGAAGTCAATCTCACAGTGCTTGCGCGGCCCTGAACCCTCGATGAGGAAATCGACGGCGCGACATCCGACCTCGGGCGTCATGACGGCGCGCTCCATGCCGTAGTTGCCGCCGTCGCCGAAGCAGTATTTGCAGCGCAGGTTGCAGTCCTGCGCGACCATCAGGCACAGCGACTTCACGAGTCCCTTCTGGGAAAACGTCGGCGGCACGTCAATGTCGGGCGCGAAAAGCTCGCCGAGCGCCATGAGTTCGTGCAGCTCTTCGAGCGCTTCGGAAAGTTCCGCCCTCGGGTACTTCGCACCGAGCGCATCGACGACCGCCCGATCATTCGCGCCGTCGAAGACGTCCATGATGTCGTAGATCATCTCGTCGACGACATGGACGGCACCGCTGTTGACATCAAGCAGGATAAAGCTGTCCGCCTGTTTGAACTTATGTATTCTCTCTTTCATAATTCCTCCATATATGCTGCGGCAGAAAGGTCATGCTTCAAGGATGGGGTGATGCACTGCCCATAAGCGAACCGTTTTGAGCAAGCGTGAAGAAGCCCGCCCATTCCCCCTCGACCAAAATTCTCGTTCAAGCGAAGCGCGTTTGAATTTTGGTCGGTTGTTAGGGGAATGGACGGGCTTTAGAGGAATCACTGATAAAATGAAGTCCGTCAGATTGGTGCAGATTTTTCGTCCTATCAAGGAGACAAACCGGACGCATAGCGGGGCTATGCGGAGGATTTGCCGACGCAGAGAGGGCGGAAAAGATGCGCCAAGATGGCGGGTCGGAATTTATCAGTGCTTCCTCAACTTGCGAGATTCCGTGTTCGTGTTGGGCAGTGCATCACCACCGAAACATCGGCTTCAGCAGAATCGCCCTTTCCAGAATCTCACGCTTGCTTCCTGCTCTCACAGACCTGATTGCCCACCGTGCAGGACGTCTTGCATGCCGACTGGCACGACGCCTGGCATTCGCCGCAGCCGCCCGTCTTCAGCGTCTTCTGCATCGTCGGCTTGTTGACCGTCTTGATGTGTTTCATCGTATGACCCCCTTCTTGCCGTCTTTCCCTTATTCTACCCTTTTTCCGCTCGCTTGGCAAGATGTTTGCACATCGCGCAGGTATCGCCAGACGCGTGCGAATCCCGCTGCCGCGTCGAAGCGGCATTGCCAGCCGAGTTCTCGAAGTTTGTCGGCACTGGGGAGGTTCGCCTTGTTGAAACTGTTTTCCAGATACGCCGCGCCCTTCGGCCGTTCCTTCGCGATGACCTTCAATCCCAGTTCGGGACGCAATTTCACGAGGATTTCCGCAAGCTCGCGGATGCTCAAGAACGCCCTGTCGTTCGACACGTTGTACGCCTCGCCCGCCGCGCCCTCGAAGAGGATGAGAAAGAACGCCGAAACAGCGTCGGCGATGTAGCAGAAGGGACGGCATGCGCTACCGTCGCTGTGCATGACGATGTCCGTGCCCGCCGCAACGCACTTCATGAAGGAGGAGAAGACGCGCGGATCGCTCTCAATATCCATCGTCGGCGCGTAGGTGTGCGCGATGCGTGCGATCTTCGCGTTCACGCCATACTCGACGGAAAAGAGCCGGCACCACGTCTCGCCCATGCGCTTGCTGCCGCCGTAGCAGCTCAAAAGATCGAGCGGATCTGCCGCGCCGACGTCCGCCTCGTGAATCTCGCCCGCGCCCTCTTGCATCTTGCCGTAGACGTCGCCGCTGCTGAAAAAGAGGAAGGACTGCGTCCCCTTCTCCTTTGCCAAGCGCAGCAGATGGTATGTGCCGAGCACGTTCGGCTCGGCGACCTCGACGGGCATCGTCTTGTAGTACGCAGGATTCGCGAGGCTTGCAGCATGGATGATGAAGTCGACCGCCCCTTCGATCTGCCACGGTTCTCTGAGATCGTGCTGCACAAGCGAGATATATGGCGCATCCGCGTACTCGCCGAAGCGTGCGCGCGCTCTTTCCTCGCTTCGCACATGGAGCAACAGCCGCATCCCCATCGCGTGTTCCTCATTCAGATAGACGAGGAAGAACGCGACGTAAGACGCGAGCATTCCCGTCGCACCCGTGAGCAGCACGGTCTTGCCCCTGAGCTTTTGCCAATCCAGCCCACGCGCGTAGATGTCCTGCATGTCCTCGTCGAGCACCGGGCTATTTAGAAACGTTCTTCTTTCCATCGCCTTCCCCCCAATAATGGAGCTTCTCCACAGGGAAATCGTCGAGATTGTCCTCACTCGTATCCTTCAGCGGAATTTCGCACGTCGCGCAGAGCGCGTGGTGCGCCCCCTTCGTCTTCAGCTGCATACAGCGAAAATCGTAGAGCTTCTTCGAGTTCCAGATTTCTTCCAGTGTATTGTCACAGATGCTGCCGACCAAGGTGTCGCGCGACCAGTCCGTACAGCAGACGACGACGTCGCCGTTGCTGCGCACCGTCATGTGCGTGAACGGATAGCGGCAGACCTTGCGCTCCTTGTAAAGCGCCTGCTCCAAGTACGCCGCCTGCGCTTCCTCGCCCTTTTCCTCGCTGCCGTAGAGTCGGTCGAGGGCATTTTCCTCAAGCTTCGGCAAAATCCACGGCGTGTCAATCAGCTGCTCGTCGGACACATCCTCGTACATGCGATAGAACTCGTCGTTTTCCTCGCCGTGCGTGTCCATGATCTTCGCACAGATGAAGGGCTTCTTCGCTCCCTTCTCGTCGCGGTACTTCTTCAAGTAGGCGATGTTCTCGCGAATCTCGTGCGGTGTGACGCGCGATTGCGTGATGCGCGCCTGTCCGTCCGTGCGCACGGAGTAGATGGAAGCGCGCAGGTAGTCGAGTCCGAGATCAACGAGTTCCTCCGCCACTTCCTTCGTCAGAAGGGACGCATTCGTCGTGATCTCCATCTCGTGACAGACATCGGCTTCCTTGATCTTCTTCACCATGCGGCAGACGCCTTTGTGAAGAAGCGGCTCACCCGTCGAGTAGAGCTTGATGAGCTTGATCTTCTTGCCCTGATGGCGGCAGAAGTCCTTCATATCCTCCAAGAGCTTGTCAAAAAGCTCGTCTGTCATATTGCCGAAGGGACCGCCGTGCTTCGTGTATTCCTGTGTGCTCTGCCAGCACATCAGGCACTTGAAGTTGCAGATGTTCGTCGGCTCGATGCACACGCACAGAGGTACCGCGAGCGGCACGACCTCGCGCAGTGTCAGGCGATTCTTCTGATACGCCTCGGAAAAAGGCACAACTTCATTTTCCACGATGATTCCTCCAATATTGCAGCAGACACGCAAGCGCCTGCCGGATTTCTTCTTCCTCAACATCGCGATAGACACTGAGCTCATGCGCTTCGTTCAAAAGCACTGCCGTGATTCTCTCGCTCGTCTGCTTCTTATCCTTGTGAATGGCGGCGATGATGCCCGCAGGCGCGAACCACTCCTCACGCCAGGGAATGTGCGCGAGGATCTTCATACAGAGCGCCGCAATGCGCGCCGCATACGCTTCTTCGATGAAGCCGCGCTTGACCGATACCGCATTCGCCGTAATCATACCGAGCGCAACGGCAGATCCGTGCGGAATCTCATAGGAGCTGACACTCTCGAAGGCATGTCCGAAGGTGTGCGCGTAATTGAGCAGAACCCTCTTGCCGCGATCAAACTCGTCCTCCTCGATGAAGCCGCGCTTGAAGTCGAGCGACGTCCTCACATACTGCAGCAGCTTCTCGTAATCGTGCGCAAGAATCGCCTCCATATCGCGCTCCATGCCGTCGATGCCCGACGCGCCCGCAATGACGTTGAACTTCACGACTTCGCCTAAGCCGCTGCAATAGTCCCGCGGGCTGAGACTCCGGAAAAACTCGGGATAGATGAAGATCTCGTCGGGCGGATAGAAGGAACCGAGAAGGTTCTTGAAGCCCTTGTAGTTCAGTGACGACTTGCCGCCGATGCAGCTGTCGCAGGCGGCGAGGAGCGTCGTCGGGAAGAACGTCCAGCGAATGCCGCGATAGAGCGCCGTGGCGACAAAGCCCGTGACATCCTGCGTGATGCCGCCGCCCAAGGACACGAGATGCGAATTGCGCTTGGCGCTCATCTCCGTCATGCGCTCACAGATTGCGAGCATTGCCGCCATATCCTTCTTCTCCTCGACAGCTTCAAGCAGGAAGAATCGCTCCTTCGGAAAATCTGGCAGGCGGTCTTTATAAATCTCGTAAACCGTACGGTCAAGCACAAAAAACGTGTCCTTCGCCGCCGCCAAATCCTGCAGCAGGGACAAATCCCTGCAAAAATCCACGCTGTATTCCTTGAACGCCGACTTGATCTTCATGCCGCCTTCTCCTTTCCCATGTCTCGCTGCAGACGAATCCCGCTCATCTGCCGGAACTCAAGCCTTCCGCCTGCGCATCTCGCCGCGTGATCAGCTCCAGCCAATTCCCCTCGGGATCGCGGCAGAAGCAGCAAAGGTTGCCGTTTCCCATATCGTGCACGCGCGTCGCGCATGCGCCGCCATGCGCGGCAATCGCCATGCGAGTCGCTTCCATATCGCGCACGCCGAAGGCGATGTGCAGCCCCGCCTCGATCGGCAGATTCGTCTTCTTTTCCCGCCCTTCGGGTACGATGACTTCCAGAAGCTCCAGCATATCGCCTACACCGCTCGCCTTTCCCTGCTCCGTGATGAGCTTCGTGATTCGAACCTTCGCACCTGCCTCCTGGAAGAGGTCGGCAAGCAGCGCGTCCTCCTGCTCGACGTTTTCGCATATCGCGTGCATATAGAAGACCTCGCGGTAAAACGATACCATGCGCGCCAAGTCCCTGACGTAGATGCCTGTATGGCGCAGGTTAATCATGCTTTTCCTCCGTCCGGCTCGATGAGCGGGATATACATATTGCGTGCCAGTTCCTCGCGCGGCAAAAACGGCGCGAGATCTTCCAGCGGGGGACTCGTAAGCCGCCCGTCGGGCAGCCGCTTCGTCGCGGACTTCGGCTCGAACTTCTGCTCTTCCGTCACGAATACTTCCGTGAGCACATAGCCCGGTTCTCTTAACGCCTGCGCGATCTTTTCGTGCAGCTCCGCGTTGGAAGAAATCTTGATGTAGGGCATCTCGAACGCCTGCGCGATTCGCTCAAACGACGGGAAACCGAGATCGCCGCTCTCGGGGCCGACGCCGATGAGTGCATTGCCGAAGACGTTCTTCTGCGTCTGGCGAATCTGATGATAGCCGTTGTTGTTGATGACGAAGAGTTTGACGGGCAGCCGATTCGTGACGACGGTCTGCAATTCCTGCAGGTTCATCATGATGCTGCCGTCGCCCTCAAGGCAGACGACGCTCTCGTCGCTCGCGACGGCCGCACCGACGGCAGCGGGCAGGCCGTAGCCCATCGACGAGATGCCGCAGTTCATGAGGAAGCGGCTGCCATCCTTGATGAAGTACGACTGGCTGCCGACGACGCTCGCAGACCCGTTGGTGACGACCGTGATGCTGCCCTCGGGCAGAGCGCGGCTCAAAGCATCCATGAAAGCATAGACGTTCGTCTTGCCCGCCGCTTCCTTCTGCTCGGGCCGCACGACGGGGTACTCGCTCTTCCACCTGCGGCACTGCGCGAGCCATGCCCCGTTTTCCTTCGGCTCATCCTCCTTCGCCGCCGAGAGAAGCGCACGCATGAAGTCCGCCGCATCGGCACACACGGGATAGTCGACGCGGATCGTCGGCTTTTTCAGTTCGGCGGGGTCGATGTCGTTGACGATCGTATATGCCGCACGCGCCCAAAGTCGCACGTCGTAGCCGACCTGATAGATGCTCAGTCGGCTGCCGATCGAGAGCAGCAGGTCGCTGTTCTGCACGGCGAAGTTGCCCGCGCGGTCGCCCATCGTGCCGCCCCTGCCGCAGTAGTACGGATGCTTGGTCGCGATGAGGTCGATGCTGTCCCAGCATGTGACGACAGGCATTGACAGGCGCTGCGCCAGTTCCTCGACGAGCGGCGCCGCACCTGCGAGGCGGATGCCGTTGCCCGCGTAGAACACGGGACGTTCGGCGCTTCTGAGCTTTTCCAGCACATGATGCGCAGCCTTCTCAACGTCTGCATATTCCTCCTGCGCATGAGCCTTGAATCCCGGCAGATCGTCGTCGATGAAGCTTCCCTGTATGTCGAGCGGCAAATCGAGCCACGAAGGGCCGGGGCGGCCGCTCTTCGCTAAGTGATACGCTTTTCCGAGCGCAAAGGGAATCTTCTGCGGCTCGGTGATCATCTCCGCATACTTCGTCATATTATCAAGCGCTGACACGATGTCGAACTCCTGTCCGCCCAGCGTGCGAAGCGACAGACCGCTCGCCCGCACCGTCAGAGAGGATTTCATCTGCCCCGAGAGCACGAGCAGCGGAATCGAATCCTGATAAGCGCCCGCAACGCCGTTCAAGGCGTTGATCGCGCCTGGCCCGCTCGTCACGCAGAGCGCCGCCATGCGCCCATGGACGCGCGCATAGGCCTCCGCCGCCATTGCCGCTGCCTGCTCATGATGGCAGTATATCGACGCAATCTTCTCGTGGTGCCCGAGAGAATCGTTGAGGTGCATGGCGCCGCCGCCAACGACGGTGAATACGTGCGTGATGCCTTTTTTGACAAGAAAATCCGCGATATAGTCTGATACTTTGACCTTCATGAAGCACCTCCGCTACTTCAGCGACGCACCGCCGTCCACGGGCAGCACCGCGCCTGTGATGTAAGAAGCCTCATCCGAGACGAGGAAGAGCGCCGCACGCGCCACTTCGAGAGCGTCGGCGACGCGCCCCATCGGTATGCCCGAAAAGCGCGAGAAGTCGCGATTCGTATAGATCGGCGTGTCCGTGATGCCGGGAGCGAGGCAGTTCACGCGCACGTCAGGCGCGAAGTTCAGCGCACAGAGCTTCGTGAACTGGATCAGCGCCGCCTTCGACGAAGCGTAGAGGTACGTCTTGCTGCCCGCGATATGGTAGGGAAGGCCGCCGATCGAAGCCGTGTTCAGGATCGTACCCTTTGCCCTTTGCAGGAGCGGCAAAAACGCCGCCGTCATATCCATCGCCGCCTTCGTATTCGTGCGAAAGACACGCTCCCACGCCGCATCGTCGATCTCGTCGATCGCCCGCGTCACGAAGATGCCCGCATTGTTGAAGAGGATGTCGAGCCGTCCGAACTCTTCCTGCACAACAGCAAGAAGCCGCGCCACATCGTCGGCATCCGTCACGTCTGCACGAACGAAGCGTACTTGCCCCGCATGTTTCTTCTCAATCTCAGCGGCAAGCGCCTCGCCGCGCTCCGCATCTCTGCCCACGGCGATGACGTGCGCTCCCTCAGAGGCAAAGAGCCGCGCCGACGCATGGCCGATACCCGAGGTCGCGCCCGTGATGAGCGCGGTCTTTCCCGCGAGCCGACCCATCACTCGCCGTCCTTTCCCTGCCATTCGTAGCGCGTCTTCGTGATGAAGTCCAGCTCAATCTTGTCGCTGATGCTGCGCAGGAAGCCGCCGATGTACTTGTTCAGATATTCGGCGCGGCTACCGTCGACGCGGTACTCCTTATTCTCATCGAAGTAATTGCGGCTGCGCTTCGAGTAGCCGTCGAATCCTGCGAGCGTCACCGCAGGAACGCCCATGCGAAGAACCGCCTTCAAGATCATGACGAGAGCATTATCGATGATTTCAGCATCCCTGTCAATGAGCGAACCGTAGTTGAGCACATAGGGGAAAGATCCCTCCGACTTCGTCATGTTCGATGTCGCGACGATCGGCTTCGCTCGATTGACGTTGTGCTGCAGATCGCTAAAAAGCTGCATGTAGCGCTTCGATTTCGCCATGAAGATGGCATCGACCTCGATGGTCGGCGGCGCGTAGTTCACGGCGATGACGCGCGGCTTTTTCTCCTCGATAAACCGCTTCACCTTCACACGTTCCTTCATCATGCTGCGCGCAGGACCAAGGAGCAACAGCGGACGCCGCCCTAGCTTCTCTTTCAGGATGCGAAGAGTCTCCTGATCGTCGCACTCAATGCTCTGATACTCGCGATAGAGCCTTTCGATGTACGCCTCGTCGTAGAGCAGGCTCTTCGCTGGCTCAAGGGTTTTCAAAATGTCGCGGATCTGCTTGACCGACAGCGTGCGCTTGTTCATGAGACGACTCACATAGTTCGGATGACAGTGCATCGAGGACGCGATGTAGTAGAAGAGATTGTAGCCCCAATACTGCCTCTGATAGATCTCCATGATGACGTTGTCGATGGCTTCAAGCGCCTGCGTCACATGGTAGCCTGCCCCCTGCTTGTCGTTGCGGAACATCAGCAGAAGTTCCAGCGGCGCATTGCCCGCGCTCTTTCCCATGCCATAGAGCGTTCCGTCCGCCAAGAGACCGCGCTTCGAATCGAGCGAGAGAAAGTGCTTCGCATTCGCATAGCCGAGCTGGAAATTGTTGTGCGCGTGGTAACCGACACGAATCTGCGGGTCAAGATTCGCGTCCAGGATGCCATATATATGGCACAAATGCTCCTCGTCAAGCAGTCCGTAGGTATCGACCATCGACGTCGCATAGGGCATGACCTCGTTGACAAGCTTCGCATACTCGGCGAGCTTCTCGTCCGTATACGTCGTGACGGAAACCATCTGTGCAAAGACTTTGTAGCCGAGCTTCTTGACCTCAGCGCAAAACGCCAGGGCTTCCTTCATCTTCGCTTCCTTGAAGATCACGCGGATGCCGTCGAGGAACGTCTCCTCGCATGGCTCCAAACGCTCAATACTACAGGCACCGTAATCGATCATGCCAAGAACGAGCGAGTTCCCCTTGGAAACTCCTTCGAACATGCGGCTGACGGAAGCCGTGTCGGGCAAGACCGTCCGCCCGCGGTCGAAGCTGCTCTTTTCATCGAGGAAGCCCACCTCAATGAACTCCACGCCTGAACTTACGAGGCGCTCAAAGATTTCTACAATCTGATCGTAGCCAAACTCCCAATTGTTTACATAACCGCCGTCACGCAGCGTACAATCAAGCAGCAGCCGCTCTCCCAAAACAATCCCTCCCATCCTTTCAGTGAAGCAGAGTCCTCAAATCAACGCATCTTTCATCGCGGCATATGTTCGCATACTCCAAGACGCCGCGCCTCTGTAAATATCACCTTCCCTCATCTAGGCACAGCATGGCATATGGAATGCATTCCTCCGCGAAGATAAAATTCATAGTCATCACGGATTTCCTTTATGGTTTCAGGGATTTCTATATAATCATCCCATTTATGATAGGTACAAATCGCCATGTACGGATGATATTTTTCAATAAGGCGTGCCGCGCCCCGAAGCGCCGGAATCTCAAAGCCTTCGATATCCATCTTGATATAAAGACTCCCTGTCACTTCTCCTACACAATCATCAAGAGTGCGAATGGCGATCTCTATCGTCCCGTTCGGGTCGATGAAGCTCATCGTCTTATTCTGCGTGAACCGTACACTTCCCGACTGATCAGAAACCCCGCAGCAGAAAGTCTCCGACAGCTCGCACAATCCCATGCGTCTCAGATTTTGCTGCAAGGAGCTGTACGTTTGAGGATTCGGCTCAAAAGCATATACTTTTTTCAAACGCTTGCCAAAATTCTGTTGAAAATCAGCAATCGTATCGCCGTCATAAGCACCGCAATCCACAAAAGTCACATCGTCTTCCCGGGAGATCAGAGCATCATCCACAAAATAACGCTCGTACGGAAGGTAATCCCATACATCCTGCAAACGAATCGGTGCAAACTCTTCAACTCGTTGCCGAACAAGTTCCCCGATATAGGCCAAATTGCAGGAATCCCTTTTGTCATAAATCTGCAGCAGCCGCTCTCGATTCGCCTCGCCCCAACTTCTCGGCTCGTGCTCTGCATCAACAAAAAACGGCGTCCGCCAATACGGATAGACAAGAATCTCATTCATCCAGCCTTGCTGACGAATATATTGGGCAATCCGTTCGATATCAAAACTCGTGATGACAATTTTCGCCCGCGGATGCTTCGCGATAAAAGAAGGGGCATACATCTTCTTGTCCGAATCCCATTTTGCCGGGTTTCGATCAACGCAGCCAAGATACTCTCCACCGGAACGAGAAATAAAATCTCTGACATGCTGGTTTCTCTCCGGCACGTCGGCATAGATCACGTACTCCATCATAAACTTCACCTCAAGTCATCAAGGATGCGCCTGAACCATGCAAAAATCTTCCCTGCGGTCTGCGCCGGCAAATGAAGCACGCCTTTGAACAAAAATCTTCAGCTGCCATACTGCTTCAAAAGCTCCCGATGCTTCTCCTCGTGCAGGAAGAAAAAGTTCGTCTCCTGCGTCGATTCATCCATCTTCTCGAAAGGAAGCAGCCGTTTGCCATCGGACGTATAGCAGCTATACCCCCATCCTTTGAACATCTCGATGATCTCGTTCGGGTGATAATCGAAACGCGCCGCATGCTTTCTGAGCATCTCTGTATAGACAACAGGCTGCAGCTCACTGAACACACGCGCGCCGCCTGCAAAGACCATCTTCTCCGCGCCCTCGGTATCGCACTTGATGAAATCGAGACGCGCAATACCGTTCGCTTCCACGAAGTGATCGAGCGTATCGACGGGGCAGATGATCTCATCCAGACGTTCCTTGCGCTCGCCCTGGCCCTGATCACCTTCTTTGAAATAGTACGTATCGGTAACAGGACGCAGAGATGCCGCCTCGTTCGCCGCAGGTATAAAGAATTTCAGGTCGCCGCTCTCGCTGTAGAACCCCATGTGATGCGCCTTGATCTGCTCCCCGCACGCATTCAGACGAAGATTCTTCTCCAAGCCGCAGAAGGTGTCCGCCACCGGCTCAAAGGCATAGATCGTCGCATCCTCATGCGCCTTCGCCAGCCCCAGACTCACGCGCCCGACGTTCGCACCGATGTCGAAGAGCACGGCATTTGTCGGGATGAAGCGGCTCATAAAGTCGATCTCCTCGCCCTCCGTGCCAATGAAAATCGTCTCCGCACGGCAGATATTCTGCGTCATGTCAAAGAAGAGCGCAATATCCTGCGTCTTGAGCACGATGCCGTCCTCGCGGATCTCGACGCTCCTGCAATAGGGATTTTTCTTGACGATCTGCTGCACCTCCAAGAGAGGCACAAGCCGCTCGCGCGCCAGCTCCCAATAGAGACGCTTCGGCGCCTTCCCCTCTTGGTACAAATCATAGAGCTTTTCCAGTTTCATCGTGTCCGTCATCCTTCTTTCTTGAAAATGCGCACCGACAGGCTCAGGAAAAGACATCCGGCGATATCTTCCGAAGCCTATCAACAATCTGCGGATAATACGGCTCTTTCGCGTAATACTCGTCAATAATATCGAAAATTTGTCGGAAAGATAAAGCCCTGCCTTCCGCTCGGATTCTTTCGCATGTAGGAAGAATCTTCCCTTCCATCAGCCGCCATTTTTCTGCCGACAGCACGTCCGGCGGAATCGTCGCTTCTGCCGTCAAAATCTTGAGATAATCTCGAATAAACGTCTCGGCAAACCGATCGTCACTGCCGCCATGCTCTCCCGTCCCCAAGCGGAAAAAGCGCCGCGTGAGTACGACGAAATCAGGATTTTGCCGCAGCATTTCCATCTGCAAATAGACCTGCGGCAGCCGCGTATAGTCATACTTCTCGGGATCTCTGATCGCATGGTACAGATCCCGCCGCATGATTACGGCGCTGAGCCACGTCATGAAGTAGCCAACCTGCCCGACGTAAGCCGCCGCTCCGCTGCCCTTGCGGACATCCAGCGGAATCGCCCGATTCACGAGATGAAACAATGCCGCACCTCGATACGCTGCGACAGCGCTCAAAAGATCCTGCAAAGAGCCGTCGAAAGAGTAGTCATCATCGCCCGCCACCGTCACATATTCTCCCGCGCTCTCCCGCAGAGCGCAATGGATATTCTTCTCCGCCCCGACATTCTTTTCATTGCAGTGATAGCGCAGATTCCGATACTTTTTCTGCAGCCTGCGCACGACATCTTTCGTCGCGTCCGTTGAAGCATTGTCAGAGACGAGGACTTCAACGAGGTCGTCATTGCCGACCTGTTCAAGCACACATGCGAGCGACTTGGCAAGATACTCGCTGCGGTTGTAGGTGATGACGGCATACGTCAGCAAAGGCGGCGCTTTTCGTCTCTCCTCGACGATCTCTTCCAACGCCGCCGCGTCCTTGACAGGAAGCCACTTCCCCGCTTGCACGGAAAACGCCTGCACCACGCGCGCCGGATTGCCCGCAGCCACACAATAGTCGGGGATGTCGGAGACGACGACGGCATTTTCCTCTACCAACGACCCGCGCCCGATATGCACGGCTCCCTTGACGACGGCGTTTGTCGCAATCTTCGTCGCTCGCCCGATGCGCATACCGCGCTCGTCTAAAGAGCTGCCGCACGACGAAAGTGCAAACGCCCCCCCCGAATGGACCTTCTCTATAAGATGAACATTCGGAGCAAGCGTTACAAAATTCTCCAACACGATGCGCCTTGCCGCCGTCAACGTGCTGTAGGCGTCAATCTCACATGCATCGCCGATAACGATGCGCGGTTCACCGACAAAATCCTCGTACGCCATGCGACAAAGCGCCGTCCGATGAATCTTCACCCCCGCGCCGACAGAGACCGCCTCGGGCGCAGAAAACTCCCGCCACCCTTCGACAGAAGAGCCGGCGCCGCACGCATACAAAATCTGCGTCTCGTCCGGAACATCATCCGTCAAATAGGCATGATGCGCCGCAAAAAACTTCCTGCGCTCGCTCTCATCGGCATCGAAGGATATCGCACGCTCCTGATAGGCGCACCACGGCTCTTTCGCGAGCGGCACGACGATGCGGTCCCCTTCCCGCTCAAACCGCCTGCAATGCGCCAGCAAAGCGTAATATTGCCTTTGATAACATGTATCCCAAGAGAGATCCCGCTGCGTCGCAAAAAACGACGGCGCAAGGAAACGCACCGTCCTGCATTCTCCGACCGTCCCCCGCCCGAAGCGCAAATCTCTGCGCCCTTCTTCCGACGGAACATACGCTGCGCCGCATACATACGGCGATTCCATGAGGTTGCCGCTCGCAGGAAGCGACGCGCTGCCAAGAAAGCCGACCATGCCGATGCTTTCATCTTCAAAAATTTGCAGAAGTTCTCCAAGCACATCCGGCTCTGCGAGTCGGATGTCATCGTTGAGATAAATCTTGAACTTCGCATCGGAAAGAGTCAGCGCCTTGTTCGCCTGCGCCGCATACGGCTCCTCTGCCGCCAGCGTGAAAAGCTCCGCTTCATATCCCGTCGGCAGGCGGAGCGCCTGCAAGGATTCCAAGGCAGCGGCGCAGCGCACTTCATCCGACTTGCGTACAAGGAACGCGATCTTTTTTTCGTTCTTCAAGACGATTTCCTCCTCAACGCACACCGCGCAGAATGCTTTCGAGACTTTCGACAATTTGCGGATAATACGGCTCCTCGCCATAATATTCGCGGACGATGTCAAAAAGGCGATCCAACGTCAAGTTGATATGCTCTTCCTTGACCTTTCTGCATCGAGGTAGAATCAAGCGCTCCATAACCCATCGTTTCTCCTTTGAAAGCTGCTCGGAGGGAATGTCCACGACATCCTGCAAAAGATCAAAGTAATTCTTGATAAAGATTTCGCCAAGCTCATAGCCATCCGGCTGACAATCTCCCGTTCCCTCATCGAAAAAATTCCCATGCAGTACGACAAAATCTTCTTTTCTTTTCAAGATCTCCATTTGCAGATACACCTGAGGAATCCGCGTATAATCGTACTTTCGCGGCTCCGGCAAGAGCGCATAGAGTTCGCGCCGCAGGACGACCGCCGTAATCCACGTCATGAAAAAGCTCACTTGCCTGAGATATTCCAAAGGACCGCGTCCCTCATACACGCGCAGCGCATCATCGCCTTGCCCCAGATAAAACAACGCCGCGCCGCGATGCTGCACGAGCTTCGTGAGCAGGACAAGCAAAGCGCCGTCAGCAAAATAATCATCGTCTCCCGCGACGAGCACATATTCGCCTCGACTTTTCCGCACGGCGGTATGGATATTCGCTTCCGTGCCGACGTTCTCCTCATTGCAGTGATACCGCAGATTCTTATACGTCTTTCGCATCTCCTCAACGAAAGCTCTCGTATCATCCGTCGAAGCATTGTCCGAAACGAGGATTTCCGTGAGTTCGTCGTTACCGATCTGCTGCAATACGCAGCGAAGCGACTTCTTGAGATAGCGGCTGCGATTGTAGGTGATGAAAGCGTATGTCAGCAGGGGCGGTGTTTTTTCCCTTTCCGAAAGCAGCCTTCGCAGTGCCTTGTCACCTGTGACGGGCAGCCACTTCCCCGCTCGCGGCGAAAAGGCCTTGACGATGTGCGCGGGGCTTCCCTCAGCGATGCAGTAAGGGGGGATATCCTGCTGCACGCAGCTTCCTGCACGCACGATACTGCCGCGGCCTATGCGCACGGCCCCCCTGATGAGAACGTTCTCCTCGATGCGCACGCCGCGCTCGACATGAATGCCGCCTTTCTCCGTGAGGAGCTCACGATCAGCAGTGGATATTCCGACACCGCTTTCATCGAGGACGTAATCTTTGATATGTACATTCTCCGCCACACTTACGGCATTTTCCAATTCGATGCAATTTACCGCCGCAAGCGTGCTGCCGATACCGATCTCACAATAATCGCCGACGATGATGCGCGGCTTTCCTGCGAAATTGGGCCGGACGAGTCGGCAGAGCGCCGTCTTGCAGATGTGCGTCTCTCTGCCGACAGCGATTCCTTCTGGAAAAGAAAATTCCTGCCATGAAGGAATTTTGCTCCCTTCGCCGCACGCATAAAGCGTGCTGCTTTCCTTCGACTCCGTACCGTCGAGATATGTATAGTAACGGGTGAAAAACTTTTTCTGATCAGCTTCCGATGCATCAAAGGAAATATTTTTCACCTGATAGGCGCACCAAATGTTCTCAGGCAAGGGAACGACAATCCTGTGCCCTTCTTCCTCAAATGCTCGACAATATGCCAGCACGGCATAATACTGCTTTTCATAAGATTCATCCCAAGGGATATCCCATTGTGTCGCAAAGAAGGACGGCAGGATATAACGGACATCAGCCGCTGCTTGCACTGCCGTGCCGAAGCGCATCTCGGAAAAATCTTCTTCTGTCGGCACATAGACAGCGCCGTATTTATAGGGAGAATCCATAAGACTGCCGCTCACGGGGAGCGACGCACTGCCAAGGAAACCGACCATGCCAATGCTCTCGTCTTGGAAAATCTTCAGCAGCTCTTCGATCGCCTGCGCATGGACGAGGAAAAGATCGTCATTGATATAGATTTTAACCTTGGCATCGGTGTCCGCCAAGACTTCGTTGACCTGTGCCGCATAGGGCTTTTGAGCATCGATTGTAAATACTTCCACTTCATAGCCGTCGGGCCACTTCACATTCTTGAGAGCTTCGAGGCAAACTTCGTGCTGCCCTGTATGGCTGTCCCGCAGGAGCACCGCGATCTTCTTTTCACTCGGCAGGCAACGTTTATGCACCGCCTCGTCTGCCCCTGCACGGCTCTGCAGCAAACGGCGAACCTCCTCCGCCGCCATGAACTTATACCTCTCAGGCACATGCCATTTTTTCAGGAACAAAGCCGCATTTCGTTCAATCAATGCATTGGAGCGCCGAGCTTTTTCCGCCGCCTCTTGGTCGCCATATCCTTTCGAGAAACTTGCATGCCCGAAATGATGAATAAATGTGTCATGGCAGAGGAGAAGATCCCATCCCTGCTGCAAGATGCGCAGAGAGTAGTCGTCATCCTCGAAGTTGCCGGGGCTGAACTGTTCATCAAGAAACCCTACCTTGTCGAACACTTCCCGCTTGAAGAGATAGCAAAATCCCACAAGTGTCGTCTTCTTCTCCCAAGATGCAGGATTCGATTTGTTGTAGTCCGCAGCAAATGCCTGCATTTCCTCCATGCCCCGGTAAGAAACCTCAATCTGCTGATTATTGGAGCAATAATTCGTGACACAGCTCACAGCGCCGACCACAGGATCACTGTAAAGCGCACGGCGCAGATTCGACAGCCAGTCCTTCGTGACGATGGTGTCGCTATTGAGGAGCAGGATCTCCGTTCCTTCCGCAATTTTCAAGCCTTGATTGCAGCCCTTGGGGAATCCCTGATTCTCCTCGTTGTAGATGCATCGAAGATCCCCCTGCTCTTTGAGCCACTCGGCCGAGCCGTCCTTTGAGGCATTTTCGACGACAATGATCTCATATGTTCCGGCTTCCGTATACTCACGTATACTCGCGATGCAAAGCTGCAGCATCTCCAACGTATTGTAACTCAAAATAATGATGCTCGTCTTATGACACATGTTTTCTCCTCCCCGCCGAATCTTCTTCCAAACACATGCCGATGCCCAAGGTACATTCCTGCAGCCCTGCAGCGATTCCCCTCAAGGCCGTCGTTCGCTCTGCATCTGTTTCTTGTTCCAAAAGCACACCCTATCTGCAAGGCTGTTGCAGCGGCAGCACATAACTCCATATAAAACAGACCTTTTATTTCTGCAGGATACGTCTGAGATTTGCAGCAACTTGAGGATAGAACGATTCGCTGCCATAATACTCTCGAACGATATCAAAAAGTCCATCCAAGGAAATCTGCAGCTGCTGCGCCTTGATTCTTTCGCATTGAAAATATATGCATTCTTCCATCAGCCTCTTTTTTTCTTCTGACAGAACCGTCGGCGGAATCTCTCCCGCCGTTTTGAGCAGATCAAAATAATTCTTGATGAACACTTCGACAAAGTTGAACCCTGACGTCGTATGCTCGCCTGACCCCAAACGCATGAAAGGTGCCGCAATGACAGCGAAGTCCGGCTCCTGCTTCAGCATCTCCATTTGCAGGTATACCTGAGGGATGCGCGTAGCATCATGCTTTTGCGGCTCTTTGATCCGCGCATAAATGTCTCGCCGCATGATGGTGCTCGTAATCCACGTCATATGATAGCCAACCATATGAACGTACTCCGCGATTCCGCTTCCTGTATGCACGCGATACGGCTCATGCGCCCTTCTCAGATGAAAGATCGCTCTCCCTCGGTGTTGGAGAAGCCTTCCGAGCACGGCAAGCAAACCCCCATCGGTGAAATAATCGTCATCTCCTGCAACAAGCACATACTCGCCGCGGCTCTTTCCGATGGCCACGTGAATATTTGCTTCCGCACCGACATTCATTTCGTTGCGATGGTAACGCAGATTCCTGTACGTCTTTTGCATCTCTTCGACAAAATCTTTCGTATCATCTGTCGATGCATTGTCCGAAACAAGGATTTCTGCCAGATCATCGTTTCCCAACTGTCGTAAAACACAGTCCAGAGATTTCCGCAAGTATTCACAGCGGTTGTACGTAATAATGGCAAACGTCAGAAGCGGCGCTGCTACCTTACGTTCTGCGAGCAGTCGTGCCAATACCTGTTCATTCGCCAAAGGAAGCCATTTCCGTTCTTTCAAAGAAAATGCTTTGACGACGCGTGCAGGACTCCCCGCTGCTATGCAATAAGCAGGGATATTCCCACACACGGTGCTGCCCGCCCGTATGAAACTGCCGCGTCCGATCTGCGCGGCGCCCTTGATCCGGACTCCTTCCTCGATCCGCACGCCGCTTTCAATCTGAATGCCGCCTCCCTCGCTCGAATCCATCTGCGCTTCGAGGGAAAGGCCAATCACCGTCTCATCGTAAGCATAGTCCTTGATGTGGACATTCTCCGCCACCGTCACATTGTTTTCCAACCGGATGCCATAGAGCGCCGTGATCGTGCTGCCGGCACCAATTGTACAATGATCACCAAGAAGAAGCTTGGGGCGACCGGCGAAATTCGACAGGGCAAGGCCGCAGCTAGCCATCCGATGCACATGTGTATCGCATCCGACAACAATGCCCTCGGGATGGGAAAAATCTCGCCAAGATGGAAGCGTCGTTCCCTCGCCGCACGCATACAAAACAGCCTGCGTCCCCTTCGTCTCCGCACGATCCAGATAAGGATGATATCTTGCAAAAAACTTCGCGTGATCGGCTTCTTCGGCATCGAAGGAGATATCTCGCGACTGATAGGCGCACCAAGCCTCCTTCGCCAAGGACGTCACGATCCGACTTCCGATTTTCTCAAAGCTTCGGCACTGTGCCAGCAAGGCATAATATTGTGTTTCATACTCTTCATCCCACGGCAAATCCATCTGCGTCGCAAAGAATGAGGGCAGAACGAAGCGTACATCCGCTGTCTTTTCTTCCGAAACTTCTCCGAATCGCATCTCGGACAGTTCTCGTCCCGTCGGCACATAGACAACGCCCCGTTTGTAGTCTGATTTCAGCACATTGCCATCGCGAGGCAGGGACTGACTTCCCAGCACTCCGACCATACCGATGGAGGCATCCTTGAAAACTGTCAGCAATTCCTCGATCAACTGCGATCGGACAAGACGCACATCATCGTTGATATAGATCTTGTACTTGGCATCCGAAAGCGTCAACGCTTTGTTCGCCTGCGCAGCATACGGACTTTCCGCTGCCAGCGTGAAAAGTTCCGCCTCATATCCTGCGGGCAGATGAAGCGCCTGCAGCGATTCCAAGCAAGCGCTATAGCACACTTCATCCGACTTGCGCACAAAGAACGCAAGTTTCTTTTCCCTCATATGGTCTGCCCCCAAAATTACATTTCACTGCCGGTGATTTGCACGATTCCATTTAACGTCGCAAGAACATCTTCATAGTATGGCTCATCCTTATAATACGTCTCAACAATATCAAAAAATCCGTCGAGGGAGACATCTATGTGCTCTCCCCTTATTCTAGCGAGCCACAGATACACATGGTTCTCCATCAAGCGCTTTTTTTCCGCAGACAGCAACTCCTGCGGGATTTTTGCCTCAAACTGTAGCATATCAAGGTAATGCTTGATGAACACTTCGGCGAAGTTCACGCCGGCCGGCGCTCGATCCCCCGACGCTTTGAGGATGAAGGTTCCATACAATACAACAAACTTCGGATTTCGCTTCAATATCTCTATTTGCAGATATACCTGCGGTATATGCGTATCATCGTATTTTTGCGGATTCTCTATGAGATCGTACAAGGTGCGCTGCAGGACGATACCGCTGATCCACGTCACGAAGAAGCCCACACTTGCGATATATTCCGCACAGCCCGAACCTCGCTGCACATCGTAGGAATCGAAGTTGTTTCCCAAAAAGAAGAGCGCCGATCCCCTATATCGGACAATGTTGCTGAGCAGGAAAAGCAGTGCGCCGTCGGCAAAGTAATCATCATCGCCCGCAACGAGTACATATTCCCCCTTGCTTTCTTGAATCGCCCGATGGATGTTCCCTTCCGCACCGATATTCTCCTCGTTGCAGTGGTAGCGCAAATTTTTGTACGTTTTCTGCATCTTTTGGACAAACGCCTTTGTGTCATCCGTCGAGACATTGTCCGAAACGAGGACTTCCGCCAGCTCATCGTTGCCAAGCTGCTGCAGAACACATCGCAGGGACTTCTTCAAATATTCACTGCGGTTATAGGTGATGAAGGCAACGGTAAGAAGCGGCGGCGTCTTCTCCCGTTCTGCACGTACCCTTTCCAGAGCCTTTTCCCCCGCTGTAGGCAGCCACTTCCCAGCCTTCGGAGAAAAGGCTGCGACAACGCGCGCAGGGCTCCCTTCGGCAATACAATAGGCAGGAATGTCTGCTTCTACCGTGCTTCCTGCGCGCATGATGCTGCCGCGGCCAATGTGCACAGCGCCCCTGATCAGCACGTTCTCTTCGATGCGCACGCCGCGCTCAATCTGGATGCCGCTCTCTGCCGCGATGATTGCACGATCTTTGAATGAAAGTCCTATGTCTCTGTCATCATACACATAATCCTTGATATGGACATTCTCCGCTACACGCACAGTGTTTTCCAGCACGATGCGGTTCACCGCCGCAAGGGTACTGCCAGTTCCAATCTCACAACGATCGCCAACGATGATGCGGGGCTTTCCCGCGAAATTGGGCATAACAAGGCGGCACATAGCCGTCTTGTGGATGTGCGTCTCCCTGCCGACGGCGATCCCCTCGGGATGGGAAAATTCTTTCCATGAAGGAATCTCGCTTCCCTCGCCGCACGCATAGAGTGTGCTGATTCCCTTCGACTCCGTGCCGTCGATATAGGAATGATACCTCGTAAAAAACTTTTTCCGATCAGCTTCAGATCCATCGAAAGAGATGTCCTTCACTTGATAGGCGCACCAGATATTTTTAGGCAGGGGAACGACAATCCTGCGCCCCTCTTCCTCAAAGGCGCGGCAATGTGCCAGCACGGTGTAATACTGCTTTTCATAAGATTCATCCCAAGCGATGTCCCATTGTGTCGCAAAGAAGGACGGCAGAATGCAGCGAACGTCTGCGGCTTTTCCCGTCGCATCTCCAAAGCGCTGCTCGGAGAAACCATCTTCCGCCGGCACATAGAAAGCGCCGCGCTTATAGGCAGAAGACAGCACATTGCCGTCTACAGGCAAGGACTGACTGCCCCATGCTCCCACCATACCGACGGCGGCATCCTTGAAGATTGCCAGCAATTCTCCAAAGAACCGGGGCTGAACAAGGCACATATCATCATTGATATAGATCTTGTATTTGGCATCGGAAAGGGCCAATGCTTTGTTCGCCTGCACAGCATACGGCTTTCCCGCTGTCAACGTAAAAAGTTCCGCCTCATATCCCGCAGGCAGATGAAGCGCCTGCAGCGATTCCAAACAGGTGCTATAAAGCGCCTCATCCGACTTACGTACGAAAAATGCAACTTTCTTTTCTTTTTTCATATCATTCCCTTCCTGCAAACATCCATCACTGAAAGTCACCAAAGCTTCCAAGGCGCTTTGCCGCTTTGCCACAAACGCTCAAGCAAAATCTTTTCGCGCAGCGTATCCATGCACTGCCAGAAGCCGCTGTGCAGGTAGCACTTGAGCTCACTTTTCTTCGCCAACTCCTCCAACGGCCTCTGTTCGAACACCGTAGAATCGTCCTCGATCAATTCAAAAACGGAAGGCTCCAGCACCATGTAGCCCGCGTTGATCGGCGCACTGTCCTCCATCGCCTTCTCTCGAAAGGCATGCACGGAATTATCAAAGCCGATGTCCAGGATGCCCTTCTGCTGCTTCTGCATGATTGCCGTCAGTGTCGCCGCCTTGCCGTGCTCCTTGTGAAAGCGCACAAGTTCACCGATATCGACATCCGCTACGCCGTCACCGTACGTCATCATGAACGTCTCATCCCCCACATACTTGCGAATGCGGCGGATGCGCCCACCCGTCAAGGTATCGAGTCCCGTATCGACGATCGTAACCTTCCACGGCTCCGTATGCTGGTTGTGCACAATCATGCGGTTTTCCTGCGTGAAGTCGAACGTGATGTCGGACGTATGCAAAAAGTAGTCAGCGAACCATTCCTTGATCATATGCTGTTTGTAGCCCGCGCATATAATGAAATCGTTGAAGCCAAAATGGCTGTATCCCTTCATGATGTGCCAGAGGATCGGCATGCCGCCGATCTCCACCATGGGCTTGGGTCGTCTTTCCGACTCCTCGGTGATTCGCGTACCGAATCCGCCTGCCAGAAGCACTGTTTTCAAATCTTCATCTCCTTTTATTGTCAACACCGTCGATGCAGCTCTCTTCCACCGCCGGCTCATAACAGGGCAATCCGCTATTCCCTCAAGATTTCCTTGAGAATCTCGACAAGCTGCGCATAGTATGGTTCGTTTCCGTAATATTCTTCGACAATATCGAAGATTCCATCGAGCGACAAGCCGATATGCTCCTCCTTGATCCTTTTGCACCATGGAAGAATCGATCGCTCCAAAACGTGCTTCTTTTCTGCCGAAAGTTGTGCTGCGGGGATGTCCACCGCTCCTGTCAATATATCGAAGTAATTCTTGATGAAAACCTCGGCGAAATTGTAACCTTTCGGTGTATGATCGCCGCCACCTTCCGCAAAAAAAGCCCCACAAAACACGGCAAAATCCGGATTTTGCTTCAACATTTCCATTTGCAGATATACTTGAGGGATACGCGAATCATCATACTTATGAGGTTCAGGGATATGGTCATAAAGCTCGCGCCGCATGACGATGCAGCTGATCCAACCCATGAAGTAGCTCACCATGCGAATATACTGCAGACATCCTGTTCCCGTATATACGCAGCGCGGAATCGTTGCATGATGACCTAAGCAAAAGAGAGCAGCCCCTCGATATCGGATGATGTTGCTAAGCAGTACATGGAGAGCGCCGTCAACGAAGTAATCATCATCACCCGCAACGAGCACATACTCGCCTTTGCTCGCTTTGATAGCTCGATGAATGTTTCCTTCCGCGCCGACGTTCTTCTCGTTGCAATGGTAGCGCAAATTCCTATATTTTTTCTGCATTTTTTCAACAAATACCCGCGTATCGTCCGTAGAAGCATTATCCGAGACGAAAACTTCCGCCAGTTCATCATTGCCAATCTGCTGTAATACAGCTGGCAGGGACTTCTTCAAATATTTACTGCGATTGTAGGTGATGAAGGCAACGGTGAGAAGCGGCGGCGTCTTTTCTCTTTCTGCGAGCAGCTTCTTCAGCATCTTCGGCCCCGCTGCCGGCAGCCACTTGCCTGCTTTCGGCGAAAAAGCGAAAGTGACTCGCGCGGGACTCCCTTCGGCGATGCAGTAAGCAGGGATATCCTGCTGCACACAACTTCCCGCGCGCACGACGCTGCCGCGCCCGATGCGCACAGCGCCCTTGATCAACACGTTCTCCTCAATGCGCACGCCACGCTCAATATGGACGCCTCTCTCTTTTGCGATGATCTCGCAGTCTTTGAGCGATAGTCCGATGCCGTTGTCATCGTACGCAAAATCCTTGATATGGACATTCTCCGCCACGCTCACAGCGTTTTCAATCTCGATGCACTGCGCCGCCGTGAGCGTACTACGATCTCCGATCTCACAACAATCACCGATGATGATGCGCGGCTTTCCCGCGAAGTTGGACATGGCAAGACGGCACAAAGCCGTCTTGTGGATATGCGTCTCCTTGCCAACAGCGATTCCTTCAGGATGGGAAAAATCCTGCCAGGAGCAGACCTCGCTTCCTTCGCCGCATGCATAGAGCATGCTGATTTCCTTCGGCTCTGTGCCGTCGAGGTATGCATGGTATTTTCCCAAAAACTTTTTCCGATCGACTTCATCAGCATCGAAGGAAATGCTTTTCATCTGGCAGGCACACCAGATGTTCTCGGGCAAGGGAACGACGACGCGCACACCAGCGTCCTCCATCGCACGGCAATGATCCAGCACGGCGTAATACTGCTTTTCGTAGGCTTCGTCCCAAGGAACGTCCCGCTGCGTCGCAAAGAACGACGGCAGGAGGCCGCGAACGTCCGCAGCTTCTCCTGTCGCATCTCCAAAACGCAGCTCGGAGAAGTCGTCTTCCGACGGTACATAGACGGTGCCACGCTTATACGGTGAATCCATGAGATTGCCGCTCACGGGCAATGATTGACTGCCGAGAATGCCAACCATGCCGATGCTTTCATCTTGAAAAATCGCCAGCATCTCCTCGATCACTTGCGGATGAACGACGCACATCTCGTCATTGATGTAGACTTTGTACTTGGCATCCGTTTCCGTCAAAATTTCGTTGACCTGCGCTGCATAAGGCTTTGCCGCATCCAGAGTGAACGCCTGCACATCATATCCTTGCGGCCACTGCACATTTTTTAGGGTCTCCATGCAAACTTCATAGCGTCCCGCGTGACTTTTGCGGATGATTACGGCGATCTTTTTTTCTTTTGAGGGATAGTGCTCATAAACCGGTTTCCCTGCACCTTCTTGATTCTGCAGGCAGCGGCGAAGTTCTTCCACATCCATAACCTTATACATCTCAGATACATGCCATTTTTTTAAAAACAAGGCTGCGTTTCGTTCATTCAAAGCTTGAAAGCGTTTGGCTTTTTCTGCCTCATCTTGATCGTCGTATCCTTGGGAAAAACTCGCATGACCAAAATGATGGATGAAAGTATCGCGGCAGACGAGCAGATCATAGCCCTGCTGCAAGATACGCAAAGAGTAATCATCATCCTCGAAGTTACCGGAGCTGAACTGTTCATCGAGGAAGCCTATCTTATGGAAAATTTCTCTCTTGAAGAGATAGCAGAAGCCCACAAGTGTTGTTTTTTTCTCCCAAAGCATGGGATTCGACTTATTGTAGTCTGCGGCGAACGCCTGCATATCCTCTATGCTTTTATAGCTTGTCTCAATCTGTTGGCCGTTGGAGCAGCAGTTCGTAACGCAGCTCACAGCACCGACCTTGGGGCTGCTGTAAAGGGCGCAGCGCAAATTCTTCAACCAGTTCTTCGTGACGACGGTATCGCTCTTAAGAAGCAGCAGATCCGTCCCCGTCGCAATCTCAAGCCCTTGATTGCACCCCTTGGGGAAACCTTGATTCTCCTCGTTGTAAACGCCTTTAATATCATCCTGTTCCTTGAGCCACTCGGCCGATCCGTCCTTCGAGCCATTCTCGATGACAACGATTTCATACGTTCCTTCCTCAGTATATTCGCGTATGCTTTTGATGCAGAGCTGCAGAAGGTCCAATGTGTTGTAACTCAGAATAATAATGCTCGTCTTATGACTCATTTTTTCTCTCCTAAACAAATCTGTCACTGATTCCATGCCGTCATCAGATGAATGTTTCCTTCTGGGCTGATATTCTTCTCGTAAGGCAGCTTCCGTTTCCGGTCCTTGCCGTATGCCAAACAGCAAAGCTGTCTTGTCTGCCGAATGCTACGCTTTCAGATAATTTTCAAACACCCTTTGCCAGCCCCGCTCCTGCACATCAAAGTCAGCGATGCAATAGCAGATCGTATAGCCTTGCGACTGCAGTTCCTTCATTGAAGCCCTCAGTTCCGCATCCTCGTCATCCTCTTTCATGTCTTCGCTAAATGTATCGACAAAGCGCCACACATCCTTCAGTTTCGACAGTAAGGACAGAATTTTTTCCTCGAGCCAGTTCCACCACTTGATTTTCTGCAGCTTGTCAATGATTTCTTTTAGAAATCGATGCTTGATGCCGCGCGCCAGCTTCCTTTCGTCTTCTCCTCGTCCTCGAAGATATTTTGCTCCGCAAGAGCAAACTCCGTCATACTGAGTCTTTTTATCATTTTTGGTTCACCGCATCTTTCTTTTCTGCGTCCGCTTGACCTCCTGCATCTCCCGCTTCCTGTAATATCTCCTTCATCTTCGCCACGACTTCTTCGTAGTAAGGCTCCTCACCGTAATACTCATGCATGATGTCAAAAATTCCATCCAAAGGCAAATCGTAATGATATTTCGTAATCTTCTGCAGACGATCATAAATCATATCTTCTGCCAGCCGCTTCTTTTCCTGCGACAGGAGATATGCCGGTATACCTGCCGCCATCAATATATCGAGATAATTCTTAATAAACACCTCGCCGAAGTTGAATCCTGATGCCATGCGCTCTCCCGAGCCTTCCGCCAGAACACGCCCGTAGAGTACAGCAAACTCAGGATTTTGTTTCAACATCTCCAGCTGCAGATAGACCTGCGGTATGCGTGTATCGTCATCTTTCTGCGGTTCTTCGACAGAAAGATAGAGATCGCGCCGCATAATGATGCCGCTGATCCATGTCATCAGGAAACCTACATACGAGATATATTCCAGTATTCCCGTGCCCCGCCGTACCCAGCGTGGCACGGCCTCCTTTTTCAAGCAAAACAGCGCGACGCCACGGTGCTTGACGATGGCGGAAAGCACGAAACGCAGGACGCCATCGAGGATGTAGTCATCGTCACCCGCTACAATCACATATTCGCCGCGGCTCGCCCGCATGGCGCAATGAATGTTTCCCTCTGCACCAACATTCGTCTCGTTGCAGTGATAGCGCAGGTTCTTGAACCTTTTTTGTTGTTCCTCTACGAGGCTTCGCGTCTCATCCGTCGAGGCTTTGTCCGAGACGAGAACCTCGACAAGCGGATCGTTTCCGACCTGCTGCAGCACACTTCTGAGCGACTTCCTCAGATACCGACTGCGATTATATGTGATGAAAGCATAGGTAAGGAGCGGATCCGTCTTCTTCCGCTCTTCCAAGAGGCTCGTGAGCACCCCTTCATCGGGTGTCGCAAGCCATTTCCCTTCACGCGAGGAAAAGGTCTTGACGATGCGCGCGGGATTGCCCTCGGCGATGCAGTAAGCGGGGACGTCGCTCTTTACGACACTTCCCGCACGGACGCGTGCGCCGCAGCCGATCTGCACAGCGCCCTCGATGACGACGTTCGCTCCGATCTCTGCCGCACAGCCAATCCGGATGCCGCATGCATGCCCGAGAAGCTCGCGATCCTCGGCGGCAAGGCCAAGATCCTCTTCTGCGCGAATGTAGTCCTTAATCTGAACGTTCGCACCCACAGTCACAAGGTTTTCAAGAACGATGCGATTGTGTGCCGTCAGAGTGCTGTAAGCGTCAATCGCACAGTCGTCGCCGACAGAGATACGCGGCTCGCCCACGAAGTTGTCCGAGAGCAGCCGGCAAAGCGCCGTCTCATGTATCCTCGTCCGAGCGCCGACGGCGATTCCCTCAGGATGAGAAAAACTCTGCCAGCCTTCGACGTGTGCATCCTTGCCGCACGCATAGAGAGCCAATCGCGCCCCAGATGACAGCACATCATCCAGTCTGGAATGATAGGCTGCAAAGTAGCGCCGACGATCTCCCTCGGCAGAGTCAAACGATATATTTTCCATCTGATAGGCGCACCAAATCTCGCGCGGCAGCGGCACGACCATCTTCTGTCCGCCCTCCTCCATAGCACGGCAATGCGCAAGGACGGCATAATACTGCTTGTCGTAGTCTTCATTCCAAGGAATATCAACCTGCGTCGCAAAAAAGGACGGGCAGAGGAATCGCACGCCCGTCGTGAATTCGTGAGTGGCTGCCTTGCCGAAGCGGATTTCCTCAAGGCTTCCCTTCATCGGCATATGGACACTGCCCCATACATCGGGCGCCTCCAAGAAGTTGCCACTCACGGGCAGCGAGCGACTGCCCATGAAGCCGACCATGCCAATATTTTCCTTGCGGAAGATTTCCAGCATCTGCTCAATTGCCAACGGCGAGACAAGGCAGATCTCATCATTGATGAAAATCTTAATCTTCGCATCCGTTTGGGAAAGTATCTCGTTCACCTGTGCCGCATAGGGCTTGTTCGCAGCCAACGAGAAGATTTCCAACGCATATCCTGCGGGCAGCCTTGATGCGCGTAAAGACTCCACGCAGAGGCCGTAACGCTTCTCCTGCGTCTTACGCACAAGGACGGCAATCTTCTGCGCCACAAGCCCTGCGCCAGAACTTCCCTCTTCTTTCTCCACCACCTGCTGTCGCAGGTAAGGCAACAGTTCCTCGGGAGCCATCTTCCAGCAATCCCTCGACACATGCCACTTTTCTTCAAAGAGTTTTCCGTTTCTCTCCAAAAGGGAATTGTAACGCTGAGCTATTTCATCGACGTCCTGCGTACTGAGATTCTTCTTGAATGATGCCTTCCCGAAATGATGGATGAACGTATCCCGGCAAAGAAGCAGATCGTATCCCGCCTGCAGGATACGCAGCGAGTAGTCGTCATCTTCGTAATTGCCCGGACTAAACCGATCATCAAGAAATCCAACCTTTTCAAGCACCTCGCGCTTGAAAAGATAGCAAAAGCCAATCAGCGTCGTTCTCTTCTCCCAAAGTTCAGGATTAGACTTATTGTAATCTGCAGCAAAATCCTGCATGTCCTCAAGGTTTTCATAGTGCGTAGCAATCATTTGATTGTGCGGGCAGCAGTTTGCCACGCAGCTCACGGCGCCAACCTTCGGACTGCTGTAGAGAGCGCATCGGAGATTCTTGAGCCAATTCTTTGTGACAACGGTATCACTGTTCAAAAGCAGAAGCTCCGTTCCCGTCGCGATCTCCAAGCCTTGATTGCAGCCCTTGGGAAACCCTAGATTCTCTTCGTTATAGATGCAGCGAAGATCCTTCTGCTCCTTCAACCACTCAGCAGAGCCATCCTCCGATGCATTATCGACGACGATGATCTCATACGTCCCCGACTCCGTGTACTCATGGATGCTCGCGATGCAAAGCTGCAGCAGTTCCAACGTATTGCAGCTCAAGATGATGATGCTCGTCTTACGGTGCATGTCTTCCTCCCCAACGCTTTTTCTCATCATATCATAAACACGCGATAAAAACCAATTTTTTCTAGGAAATACCGCGCTTCTTCCTGCGATAGCCGAGCCACAGCACGAAGAGCCAAACGGGCAGGACGAGGACGGCGAACTGCATGTCGGGAATCTGCGTCATGAGGGCGTACATCATGACGAGGAACGCTAGGCAGATGTAGTTGACAACGGGAAAGAAGGGTGCACGGAATTTCGCCCTGCGTCCTTCTCTCGCATAGAGGCGACGGAATTTCAAATGCGTGATGACGATCGTGCCCCAGCTGATGATGACGGACGCCATGGCGATGGAGAGAAAGAGCATGAATACCTGTCCGGGGAACAGGTAGTTGAGGAGTACAGCGAGAAGCGTCACGCCCGAGGAGATGAGGATGCCGACGACGGGCACGCCCTGACGCGACAGACTCGCGAGAATTTTCGGCGCATCGCCGCCCGCAGCGAGTCCGTAGAGCATGCGCGAGTTGCTGTAGATCGCCGAGTTGTAGACGGATACCGCAGCGGTCAGGACGACGAAGTTCAGGATGTGCGCGGCGGCAGGGATGCCGACGTTCGAGAAGATCTGCACGAAGGGGCTTGCCTCCATGCCTACCTCGTCCCACGGCCAAAGCGCCATGAGCACCGCCATGGCGCCGACGTAAAAGATGAGAATGCGCCAGATGACCTGATTGATGGCGCGCGGAATCGAACGATCAGGGTCGGCGGCTTCTCCCGCCGTGATGCCGATCAGCTCGATGCCGCCGAAAGAGAACATGACGACAGTGATCGAGAGCAGCATGCCCCAAACGCCATTCGGAAAGAAGCCGCCGTGCGCCCAGAGGTTGGAGAAGTTCATCGGAAATGCCTCGGGGCGTGAAAAGACGAGATACAGCCCGAGGACGATCATCGAGACGATGGCGGCGACCTTGACGATGGCAAGCCAAAATTCCATCTCGCCGTAAGCCTTGACAGCCGCGAGGTTCAGCGCCGTGATGACGACGAGAGTGACGAGCGCCGAGAGCCACTGCGGCAGGTCGGGCAGCCAGTAGTTCATGTAGATGCCAATGACGGAAAGCTCCGCCATGCTGACGATGACGTAGTTGAACCAGTAGTTCCAGCCTGAGAGGAAACCCGGAAAAGCGCCCCAATACTTCGCGGCGTAGTGACTGAAGGAGCCGGACACCGGCTCTTCGACCGCCATCTCGCCGAGCATGCGCATGATGAGAAAGATGACGACGCCGCCCGTCAAATAGGCGAGCATGACGGAAGGTCCCGCGAGCTTAATGGTCGACGCAGAGCCATAGAAAAGCCCCGTGCCGATGGCACCGCCGAGCGCGATCATCTGCAAATGGCGATTCTGCAGACCGCGCCGCATTTCTTTTTGTTTCTGCATGGTATCATATCACCTCAAAAAATTACACGCACAAACGTCCACTTTGTGAACAAAAGTGCGCCACTCTCAATGAAAGTTGCCCAATCCGTCTGCGCCCTTCGGCTTGACTTCTTGGACTTTTATAGAAAATTACTCTTTTTATTATAGACTGTGCATCCTACTCTGTAAACAAAAACGGAATGATGCTATACTAGGGAAGTCCGAAGTGAGGAAGGAGAGGCAACTATGGCAGAAGAAATCCACCACGAGAGTATCGACTACACGCTCTTTGAGAACATCAAGATGAAGATGCTCGGCATGATCAACAGCGCCGCCAGTCCCTATGACATCATCTACGAGATTGCCAAGGAGCTGGAAGCCGTCACGCACGAGGCGGGCTATGCGCACGAGGTGCGCCAGGGGCTGCGCTCCGTCTACGGACTTGCCATGCACGACCGAAAGCTCCTCGCCGACGAACTTGCCGACGTCGAGGAACGTTTGAAGCGCATCGAGGAATCGCACGAAACGGGCGACTTCACGGACGAGGAGAGGACGCGCATCGAGTTCGCCATCGTGCTGCACAAGAAGAACATCGAACGCCTCAAGGGCCTCATACAGCATGCCGAAGCCTTCCACGAAGAGCCGTATATCGAAAAGATCTGACCGCGCGAAGGCACACGTCATACGTTTTCGCAGGTAATGCACATACGAAAAGAGGACTGCCGCTTTCGCGTACAGTCCTCTTTTTATGTCGTTATTCCAAGACATAAACCTTGACCCAACGGCGGCCGAATTCCATCGCCTCACCGTAGGATTCCATACACAGGTCGATGCGCTCGCCATTGATGGCGCCGCCCGTATCCCCTGCGATGGCCACACCGTAGCCCGGGATGTAGAGGCGCGTTCCCAAGGGAATCACGTCCGTATCCACAGCTACGACGCCCCGCTCTGCGAGCATACCAGAAGCCGTGATGCCACTGCCGCCGCCGTCGGTCGGCAGGTAAGCCGTCGCTTCCATATCGTACTCACGCACATAGCGCATAGCGCCGCGCGATGTTTCTACAGACTGGGCACGTCTTGCTTCTTCTTCTCTTTCTTTTTCTGCGACCAAATCGTGTATCTTGATGTTGAGATTTTTTTCAAGTCGTGTTGCCCCGTCCAGCTCCGCCGAGAAGCGGTCGCCGACGTATCCGTAGTCCTTGAGTACCTCGCCCACATTGCTGCGAGTCGTATAAACCTTCTGCCTGTCGCCCTCGAACTCAATGACGACCGGCACGGCACGTTGCACAATAATTTTTTCTTCTTTGTCCGATTTCTTTAACTGAAACTCATCCTTGTGCCTAATCTCGACGCCTGCCTGATGCAAGATCAGCTCCGGGCTCGAGTATCGGGTGCTTACCTCCAAAGTCTTGCCATCGACGTCGATGCTGACATTGCGCATCGCGTCCGTAAAACCTGTCGTGAATACGACTCCGAGGATCAACACCATGCAAAGTGCTAGTTTCCTTAAAGTCATTCAATCCCCCCTTAGAAATCTAACGACAGGCTTATTCTAGCACCTTTTTCCCCCCTTGTCAAGATATGCCCCACTTTGGCAGAATTAACCACCATATTTAGGGAAAAGAGAAGTGGTGAAAGCCCTTTTACGACAGGCTTTCACCACTTCTTTCTTTGTGTCATATTAAATTAAATTTTCTCTCAAATCCCGTACAGATCGCGCGTATTCTCGCGCGTCGCCCGTGCGAAGGCTTCAAGGCTCTCGCCGCGCAGTTCCGCCGCCTTCTTGGCGACGTAGAGTACATGGGCAGGCTCGTTGCGTTTGCCGCGAAACGGCATGGGAGAAAGGTAGGGGGAATCTGTCTCAACGAGAATGCGCTCCGCCGGCAGGCGCTGCACGATTTCGGGCAGCTTCGCGGCGTTCTTGTACGTCAAAGGCCCGTCGATGCCGAAGTACCAGTCGCCCTTCAAGAGTTCCGCCGCCATCTCCCAGCTTCCCGAGTAGCAGTGCAGCACGCCGCGAAGCCCTCTGCCCTCCGTCTTGAGAATCTTCATCATGTCGCCGTGCGCCTCGCGGTCGTGGATGCAGACGGGCAGCCTGAGCTGACGCGCGAGATCGAGCTGGCGCACAAAGATCGCACGCTGCAGCGCACGCTTTTCCTCGTCCTTCTCCCAATAATAGTCGAGCCCGATCTCGCCAATGGCGACGACCTTTTCCTGCGCCGTCCATGCGGCAAGCTGGTCGTCCGTCGCCGCCGTCATCGGCTGCACCTCCTCGGGATGGATCCCGACCGCCGCATAGACCGGATCGAACTCCTCCGTGAGCGCGACGCTCCGCGCCGAGGACTCGAGGCTGTCGCCCATCGTGATGATCTTCACGACGCCGGCTGCCAGTGCACGCTCAACGACAGCGGCGCAGTCGTCCGCGAACTTCTCGCCGTCGAGATGCGCATGAGAATCGATGAGCTCCATCACTTCACCTTGCTCCCTGCGGATGCGGCAGGCTCGACGAGGCGCAGTCCGCTCTCGTCCGCCGTGCACAGGATCATGCCGTGCGAGCGAATACCACGAATCTTCGCGGGCTTCAAGTTCGCGACGAGGACGACCTTCCTGCCGACAAGCTCGTCTGCCGCGTAGAACTCAGCGATGCCCGAGACGACCTCGCGCTCCTCCGTGCCGAGGCTCACGGTAAGGCGCATAAGCTTCGCCGTATCGGGCACGCGCTCCGCCTTTTGAATCTCGGCGACGCGCAGATCGACGCGATTGAAATCGTCGATCGTGATGACGCCGTCCGCAGGCGCAGCAGCGTTCGTCTTTTCCGCTTTCCCCTGCTTTTTCTGCGCCTCCTGGGACTTTGCGGCAGAGCCTTTCCTCCCCTGCATCGTAGGCTTTTCCTCTGCCTCGACCTCGATGCGCGGGAAAAGCTGCTCGGGGCTTCCCACATGCGTTCCCGCTAGGAAGCCGCCCCACGTGCGCACGTCAACAAAGCGCACGCGAGAGAAGTCTCCCTCAAGGCCGAGCTGATGCCAGATCTTCGCCGCCGTCTCCGGCATGAACGGCTCGATGAGGACGCTGATGCGGCGCAGACTCTCGGCGAGATTGTAAAGCGTATTCGTCAATTCCTGCTTCTTCGCCGCATCCTTGGCGAGCGCCCACGGCATCGTCTCGTCGATGTACTTGTTCGCACGGCTGATGAACGCCCACGTCGTCTTGATGGCGCTCTGCAGCTTCATCTCTTCCATCTCGCGCTCGTAGGCGGCGATTGCACTTTCCGCGTCCGCAAGGAAGGCGCGGTCAATCGCGCTCTCTCCCTGCGCCTCTTCCACGACGCCGTCCTGGAACTTGCCGATCATGTTCAGCGTGCGGTGCAGGAGGTTGCCAAGGTCATTCGCAAGGTCAGCGTTGATGCGCGTAATGAGAGCGTCGCGCGAGAAGTTGCCGTCCTGTCCGAGGTTGATCTCGCGCAGCAGGAAGTAGCGGATGGCGTCGGCGCCAAACTCATCGATGAGCTGCACGGGATCGATGACGTTGCCCTTCGACTTCGACATCTTGTCCCCGTCGACGATGAGCCAGCCGTGGCCGTAGACCATCTTCGGCAGCGGCAGATCGAGCGCCATGAGGATGCACGGCCAGATGATCGAATGGAAGCGCACAATCTCCTTGCCGACGAGGTGAACGTCGGCCGGCCAATACTTCTCAAATTTCTCGGGATCATCCAAGAAGCCGATCGGCGTCAGGTAATTCGTCAGAGCGTCGAACCAGACGTAGATGACATGATCGGGTGCGATCGGCACGGGGATGCCCCAGTCGAACGACGTGCGCGAGATGCACAGATCTTCAAGCCCCTGCTTGATGAAGTTGATCATCTCGTTGCGCCTTGAGACGGGCTGTATGAAGTCGGGATTCTCCTCGATGTATGCGAGGACGCGGTCGGCATAGTGCGACATCTTGAAGAAATAGGCGTCTTCCTCGACCTCCGCCACCTCGCGCCCACAGTCGGGGCACTTGCCATCTATGAGCTGACGCTCCGTCCAATAGCTCTCGCACGGCGTGCAGTAAAGCCCCTTGTACTTGCCCTTGTAGATGTCACCCTTCTCGTAGATGCGGCGGAAGACCTCCTGCACAACGCGCTGGTGGCGCTCCTCAGTCGTGCGGATGAAATCGTCGTTCGAGATGTGGAGCTTCTGCCAAAGCCCCTGAAATCCCGCAACGATCTTGTCGACGTAGGCAAGGGGCGTCACGCCCTCCTCCTCTGCCTTCTGCTGAATCTTCTGCCCGTGCTCGTCGCTTCCCGTGAGAAAGAACACATCGTGATCGGTCAGCCGCTTGAAACGTGCGACAGCGTCGGCAATCGTCGTGCAGTACGCGTGTCCAATATGCAGCTTCGCGCTCGGGTAGTAGATCGGCGTCGTTATGTAGAATGATTTCCTTGTCATCAAAAAGCCTCCTCAACGGCATGATGCCGCATTTATATATCCTCACTATTATAGAATAAATTTGTCCTCCTATGCAAGATTTTCAAGTTCCGCACATCGAGAAAGTGCCGATCATTTCAATCATTGCTTGAAGATTTGGCAGCAAAATACTTTCTCTCTCGCCATGTCCTTCATCAAAAGCACAATGTCCTTCTTGTATAGATTTATTATTTCTTCTTAATTATTTCACTTGAAACATTTCCTTGGAAATGCTATACTGTAAGCAAAGGAAAAAGTATACATTTTTAGTCAAAAAATGTTTCTTCATGTAAATGTTGTAAACTTTCAGGACATATATTCAGCCGTCGCACGAAGCGGCATGCATTGCTTTTTCTCCCGTTTCCTGCATGGCATCATCAAAGAGGCACGTTGTACATATGTTCTCACGCTTTACAGGAGTCTAACCGATCAGTCTGCGCCTTCGGCTTGACTTCTCGAGGCTTCTTGTAAACATGTAATAATCACTCAACCCTGCTTTTGCACGTTGAATGACTATTTCCCCGCAGTTGGCTGGCCTGCTTCTAAGGAGGAGATAGCTATGAAAGCCACAGGAATCGTCAGAAAAGTCGACGAACTCGGTCGTGTCGTCATACCGATCGAGCTGCGCCGCACGCTCGGCATCGCAGAGCGCGATGCCTTGGAGATCTACACCGATGAGGATCGCATCGTGCTGCGAAAGTACGAACCGACCTGCACGTGCATCTTCTGCGGCAGTGTAGACGACGTGTCGCTCTTCAAGGGGCGCAACGTCTGCAAAAAGTGCGCGAGAGATCTGCAGAAGGAAGCCGTATAGATTTTGCGCAAACATCCAGAAACCCGCCCATTCCCGCAAAGGGAGTGGGCGGGCTTTTTCATTCTTCCAGCAAGGTCTGATAAACGTCGCGACGACTTAAGTTCAGTCGCTTCGCTGCTTCGCGCATGGCTTCCTTTTTCGACCTGCCCTCTCGCATAAAGCGTGCGACGAGTTCCTGCGGCGTCTCCTGCGATGTCGCCTCCTGTACCTCTCCATCTGCCGTACCCGCGACGATGAGGACAAACTCGCCGCGCGGCTCTTCTGCGCTGTAGTGCGCGAGCAAATCGGCGAGCGTACCGCGCCGAAACTCTTCGTAGCGCTTCGTAAGCTCACGCGCAGCTGCCGCAGGCCGCGCTCCGCCGAAAACAGCAACGAGCGCCTTGAGCGTATCCTTCAGATGGTGTGGCGCTTCGTAGAAGATGAGCGTTTCCCTTCGCGCGGCGACTTCGGTGAGAAGATCGCCGCGCTTCACCGTCGTGCGCGGCAAAAAGCCCACAAAGGTGAAGCGCCGCGTGTCTAGCCCCGAACAGATGAGTGCCGAGAGTGCGGCGTTCGCACCGGGCAGGGGCGATACGGTGACTCCTGCGTCTATGGCCAGAGCAGCGAGGTGGCTGCCGGGATCAGCGATGCCGGGAAGCCCCGCATCACTGACACAGACGAGATCGTTTCCTGCGAGCAGGAATTCCACGAGGCGCGGTCCCTTCTCAAACTTGTTGTGCTCATGGTAGCTAAGGAGGCGCGTGTGGATGTCGTAACGTGCGAGAAGCTTGCGCGTGTGGCGCGTATCTTCGGCCGCAATCAACGGCACTTCCTTGAGAATCCGCACGGCACGCAGCGTCATGTCCTCAAGATTGCCGATGGGCGTCGCCGCGAGGTAGAGCGTGCCCTTTGCATGCCGAGCTTCCTTTGGCGGCGATCCCTGCGCCCCTTCCGTGCGCTCCATCTTACGCCTTGTCTCCCTTTTCTACGGCAATGACGTCCTCCCACGCTGTCACGAGTGTCTTGTGCGAGTCGAGCAGGATCGTCGCCGTGCGTCGCTGCGCATTGATGGAGATGACCTTTCCCTCTCCTTCCGCCGACGCGACGCGGCTTCCCTGCTTCGGCGGCTTCGGACGGCGCTTGGGGCAGCTCTTTTTGTAATCCGAGCACTCATATTTGAGGCAGCACATGAGCCTGCCGCAGATGCCCGAGATCTTCGTCGGATTCAAAGAGAGGTTCTGCTCCTTCGCCATGCGGATGGACACCGGCTCGAAGTCGCCGAGGAACATCGAGCAGCACAAAGGCCTGCCGCAGCAGCCCATGCCGCCCATGAGCTTCGCCTCGTCGCGCACACCGATCTGCCGCAGCTCGATGCGCGTGCGGAACACGGAGGCCAGATCTTTGACGAGCTCGCGAAAGTCAATGCGCCCGTCCGCCGTGAAGTAGAAGATGATCTTATTCAAGTCGAACGTGCACTCGACATCGACGAGTTTCATCGGCAGACCATGCAGCTTGATCTTCTTCTCACAAACCTTGAACACCTCTTTTTCCTTGCGATGGTTTTCCTCGACCTTGCGAAGATCCTGCTCCGTCGCCTTGCGCTGTACGGTCTTCAAGACTTGAGAGCCATTTTCCTCCACCTCTCGCACCCCCAGGACGACGCGACCGCACTCCATGCCACGCACCGTCTCAACGATGACATCGTCGCCGAGTACGAGTTCGTATTTTCCCGGGCTGAAATAATAGATCTTGCCCGCTTTCTTGAAGCGGACACCCACAATCGTCTGCAACCCCTTGCCTCCTTCATCTATTGAAAGCGCGTTCTTTCGCGCCCAGCGTCACCTTTCCGACTCTCGTGCATCCCGCAGGCGCATCAGTAATCCTTCAAAGAGGAGCTGCACGCTTGCGTTGCTCCGAAGCCTCCCGAGCGTCTCCCGCACGAGGGCGAGACAGGCGAAGATGCGCGTCTCGGGAAAATCCGCGAGCACATGAGCCAAAGCTCCGCGCTTTTCCTCATGGTAGAGCGTACCATGCCCCGAAAGGAGCGCGAGCATGTCGCGAAGAAGGCGAGAGAGCGCGAGCAGCCATTCCTCAGCGCGATCGCGCGGCAATTTGCCAAGTTCTTCTGCCTTCGCCCAAAGGCTGAACATATCGAGCGCAGAAAGCGAAAAGAGTGTCTGTGCCGCATCCTCCATGAGCTGCAACCCACCCCCTTCGAGCAGGAGCAGTGCGTGACCAAGGCTGCCGTCCGCCGCCATGGCGAGAGAATGTGCCTTCCGGCTTTCCACGCCGCGCGCGAGGAGCGCCTCCTCAATTACCTCGGGAGAGAGCGCACCGAAATGCATGTCACGCACGCGCGATAAGATCGTCGGAAGAAGTGCCGTGCGCTTCGCCGTCACAAGCAGGAAGAAAACTGCGCCCTGCGGCTCTTCCAAAGTCTTCAAAAGGCTGTTCGCCGCTGCCTCGTTCATCGCGTCGACATCGTCCACAAGGACGACGAAGCATCCCGAGAGCAAGGGCTTTCGCGCGACCTTCTTCTCAATCTCACGCACGGCGTCGATGCGCAGGACGCGCACGCCCTTGCCGCGGCTTTCAGGCGCCGCCTCAACGTAATCGGAATGCGTACCTGCGAGAAAAGCACGGCACGACGGACACTCGCCACAAGGCGCATCCTTCCTGCCGCACAGCAAAGCTGCGGCCAAGAGGTGCGCAACCTTTTTCTTGCCCACGCCGGAGATCCCCGAAAAGAGGAGCGCATGGGGCAGGCGACCGTCACGCAGCATGATCCGCAGCCTATGGATATTCCCTTCGTGCCCGAGGACGTCCTTCCAGGAAAGCGCCTCCTCCATCACATATAGAGGTCGACGAGCATACCGCGAATCGCATCGTGACTCGCCACGATGTCCAGGGCGTCCGTCTGACCCGTGCGAATCTTCTCTGCAAGTTCTTCGAGCTTCCGATCGATCTTACGCACCGTCGTGTAGACCTTCTGCCGTCCCATGCGATCCCATCCCGCCTGCACATGAAGCTGATACATGCGCCCGACTGCTTCGTCAACGAAATCCTTGACGAGATCGCGATACGCCTTGAGTTCATCGTACGTCGGCGTATTCGTAAGGCGCGCGCCCTGCTCGTCAATCTTCTTCAGAATTTCCTGCAGTTGGCGATCAGAAAACGCCGCATGCTGGTCGGCAAGTTCCGTTCCGAAATCCGCATCACTGCGTGAGGGTTCATGTACAGCGATATCACGCTCAAGTGTCTGCAGCGCAGATCGCTGCGAGCTTAAGGCATCTATCTTCATAAATTCACAAGCCACCTTCCGCCTGCAATTTTTGACTCTCCTTGAATTATAAAGGTTTTTTCATCTTCACGCAAGCAGAAGCCCCTAAAACGCCTTACGCATCGACTTCCAGCGATCGTGCAGCCAGAACCACTCCTCGGGATGCTCGCGGATGTGCTGCTCCAGAACGCGGTTGACCGTCTGCTCGGCCGTGCGGATGTCAGCGCGTTTGTCCTTTGTACGAGGCACCTCGATGGGCGCATAAAGGACGATCTTATGCGTGCCGTCCTCCTTGCGCGTGATGTAGCCGGGGATGACGCCGATCCCTGCCGAGCGAGCCATCGCAGCGGGGCCAGGCACGCAGTTCGTCGGCTTGCCAAAAAAATCGAGCACGATGCCATCGTGCCGATTCGTATCCTGGTCGGCAAGAAGTCCGACGACCCAGCCGTCCTTCATCATGCGAAACATCTCGCGCACGTCGTTCTTATAGATGATGTGCATACCGACGAGCCGCCGATACTCGTTGATAAAGCGATCCATCGCCGCATCCCTCTGGCGCATGGCGACGCCGATGAGCGGAAATCCCGCCTGCGACAGTGCGCCGCCCATGAGTTCCCAGTTGCCGGTGTGACCCGTGGCGATGACCGCGCCCTTGCCCTGGGCGAGGACTCCTTCGAGATGCTCTCTTCCCTCGATCTCGACGTAATCTGCCATATGGCGCACGATGACGGGAAAGCGCAGAACCTCGAAAAGCATGGGGCCGAAACGCAAGGCACTCTCCTTGGCGATGCGCTTCGATTCCCGCTCATCCGTCCCAAGACACATGGCGACCTGCGAGACCGCGAGCTTCTTTCTGCGCACGGACAAAAAAGGCCAGAGGGCGAGCGCCAGAGCGCGTCCCAAACGATCGCAGAAGCGCCCGGGCAGAAGGCAGGCGACGCGGCTCAAAAAGCGCACGAGGTAGTACGTCATGTCTTCGCTTCCCTCTCTTTGAGCGCCTTTTCCAGCTGTTTGACCTTCTTGACGAGATCGGGCAGACGCTTCATAGCCGCCTGCATGCGCAACCATTCCTGATGGCTCTGCACGGGGAATCCCGCACAGAACACGCCTTCGGGCATGTCGCCGATGATACCTGAACGCGCTGCATAGACGGAATGTCCGCCGATGTGGATGTGTCCGACCGTGCCGACCTGTCCGCCGAAGGTCACATTCGGCCCTGTCGTCGTCGAGCCGGAGATGCCTGTCTGCGCGACGATGAGATTCCCCTCGCCGATCTTACAGTTATGCCCGATATGGACGAGATTGTCGATCTTTGTGCCGCGTCCAATGACGGTCGATCCCGTCGTAGCGCGGTCGATGCCGACATGCGAGCCAATCTCGACATCATCTTCGAGGACGACGTTGCCGACCTGAGGCACCTTCGTATGAACGCCGCCCGACGTCGTGAAGCCGAAGCCGTCGGAGCCGACAACCGAGTTCGCATGAAGCACACAGCGCTTGCCGACGCGGCAGCGCTCGCGCACCGTGACGCTCGCGTAGAGGACGCTCTTCTCGCCGATTTCAGCGTACTGCCCGACGTAGACGTGCGGGTAAATGACGGCACCCGCAGCGATCTTCGCGTGCTCATCGACGACGGCAAAGGGAAGAATCGAGGCACCCTCTTCTACCTCGGCGGTCTTCGCCACGAAAGCCTGCGGACTGATCCCATCGGGAATCTGCAGCGGAGGCGTGAAAAGCTCCAAAAGCTTCGCAAAGGCGGCACGCGGCTCCTTCACATGGATGGCGGGCAGAGGAAAGCCCTGCACATCTTCGGGCAGGAGGACGGCGGCCGCCTGCGACGCCTTGGCCTCCTCGATATGGGGCGGGGCGGCAAAGGTGATCTCCGTCCTGCCCGCCGCCTCGATGTTCGTCGCGCCCGTGACGACGATGTTTTCATCGCCTGCAAGCCGTCCTTCCAGGAAGTGAGCGATTTCCCCCAACGTCTTTTTCATCGTCATGTCCTCTCCCAGTCTCACTGAAGCGCTTTGATCACATCGTCCGTGATGTCCGTGCCGCCGAGATGGACGAGCTTCTGCTCATCCACGTTGAAGAGAACAGCATCCAACTTCTTCGTGCGTGCAATCTCGCCGACGGCCGTCTGCAGTTTGATCGTCTTCTGCTGGTCGTAAATGCTGCTCGTCTGCTGCATCTTGCCCATCGCCTGCTGCTGCGCCTTCTGCATCTCCTCGGGCGGCGCACCCTGCGCCTGCTTCTCCTTCAAATCCTCTTGCGCCTGCTTCTGCACTTCTTCCACTTTTGACTTCATCTCGGCATCAATATTCATGATGGCCGGCGCTTCCTTCTCGATGCGGCTTGGATCGACATAGCCGATCTCTGTCTTGCCGCAGCCTGCGGCGAGCGTCATGATGGCAAAGGCACCTGCGAGCATCGCCATGCGCTTCTTGTTCTGCTTCATGATTTTCCACTTCTTTCTAAGTATTTCCGGGCGCAAGCTCGGCAATCAATTCTTCTGTCAGATCGAGTGCGGCAGGAGCGACGACAGGAAAGCGAAGCGAGGGAGCGTCTGTCTCTTCTCGCCGCAGATCTGCAGCTTCATCCGTTTCCTTCGCAACGACGAGAGAAAGATGATGAAGGAGCGCGAGCTTCGCCGTCTTGCTCTCAATATCCTTGCGAATGTGCTCGCGAATGATGCGTACTTCCTCGCCCTTCGCCGCGAGCGCCGCTCTCTTGCGGCGCAGGATCTCGTCGATCTCGACGCCCTGCATCGCCTGCAGGAGCGCCTCGCTGTTGCGCCTTTCCGCTTCTGCCTTTTGGCGTGCGGCTTCTTCCTGTGTGCTTGCTGCGGTAGACTTTGCACTCTTTGCGTCGCGCGCGATGAGCGCGTCAAGATACTTCCGCTTCTCCTCGTCGTGGGCGGCAAAGAGCGCCCGTATGCGCTCGCCACGCTCCTCGCGCAAAGCCTTGAGTTCGTCGAGCAGGCTTTTTACATCAGCCTCCGAAAGGAACATCGCCTCTCGGTTGTCAATCTTCATCTCGATGTTAACGATGCGATTCTGATAGGCGTCTTCTAGCGCCTTCTTTTCCTTGAGAAAGGCGTCCTTCGTATTTTCCTCCCAGGCAGCGAGCGCCTTGCGGCGCTCACGCGCCTGCTCTTCCGCCGCGAGACGCTGCTGCTGCAGATTCTTCTCTTTCGCTGCAAGCTGGAACGGCTCATCTGCAAGCGCAGGCGGCTTCAGGGCGCGGCGCGCACGACTCAGTCGATCAATGTCGGCGGCGAGCGATGCATACTGCGCTTCAAGATCCGCCAGCTGCACATACGCCTCATGCGCCTTCTCAGCTCGCGCCACATCGACGACGCCGATCCCGCCCTCTTCCTGCTTCGTTGGAGCGGCTGGCGGCGGCGCATCTCGAAAGAAAAAGAACGCGCCGCCAAGAGCCGCCAAGAACAGGACAGCAAGAGCACCGCAAATTTCCTTCCGGCGCTTTTTCCAAAAGCCGCCGCCCTGCGCCTTTTCCTGCGGCATCTCATCCACCTCCCGAAAAGCCCCTGCATTTAAAAGTACCGGGCAGGAAGCCCGCCCGGTACATCATGCGCTCGCGCGCGCATATCCGTATTTTCTTATTTGAACTTCTTCATGACATCGTCCGTGATGTCCTGACCGCCATAGACGACAGCGCTCTTGTCGATGACGACGGAAAGTCCCTTGGCTTCAGCGACCTGCTTGACGGCATCGTCGATCTTCTTCTGGATGCCGGAGATAAGATCCTGTTCCTTCTGCTGCAGCTCCATCTGCGCCTGCTGCATCGCCTTTGCCTTCTCCTCATCGCTCTTATTTGCATTATCCGCCTCGAAGCGCATCTGCGCTTCCTGCATCGCCTTCTGCATCTCGTTTGAAGCCGAAGCGTAATCCGGATGGCTCATCATCACCTTGCGATAATCGACGACGCCGACGGACGAAGATGCTGCAGACGCTGTGCTCGTGCCGAGCTGCGAAAGGCCGAGAGCCACGACTGAGCCAATGAATACGAGCGCAAGCGCCACGCAAAAGATCTTGACCTGCGTCTTTTGAAGTTTTACCATTTCTTTGTCTCCTTTTCCCTTTTGAAGAACGCTGCATCGCGATCCTTCCTCAAATACCCAACGATAAACATTATAGCAAACTCTTTTGGGGGATTCAAGCCCAAGAGGGCGCGGACGCCCTTAAAAATCGCCAATCAGGCGCAGCCAGTTACCTGAAGAGTCCCACACGAGCTCGACACGCAGAAAATCGTGCAGACGATAGCTGATTCCAGCCTCACCCGTATGATCGGCGCGGCGGTACTCCCAGCGCACTTCAACGCGCGGCAGGGGGTCTGTGCGCACCCCCGTCGTCCACGCATGTTCGCGCATATCGTAGCGAAGGCTTGCGAAGATTCCAGGAAAGACGCGTCTCTCGTAGGCCGCTTCCCAGCCCCAGTCAAAATTCTGCGGCAATACATCGGCCTGCACGAAGATTTCATCCGCTGCCGACAACATCGCTCCGGCATGGGCGCGAAACGTTATGTCATTGCCGTCGGCAGAACGTCTGCCAATATCGCTCCATCCTTCGAGGCGCAGGCGGTATCGCGAAGTATCGCTGCGACTCATAACCGAGGTCTGCTCACCTGCTGCAATCGTCGCATGTGTCTTTAAACCGAGCGTGCGGAACTCGCCTGATGTGTCGAGAACTTCTTCCATGCCCCGCGCAAATTCCTTCTCGTGACGAGCCACGAATGCAACGGGAACACCGAGCATCTCGTTCGCCTTCGCCTGCAGAACGCTGCGCTTTTCCAGCAGAGCGAAGTTCGCGATCGTATCCGAACGCATGGCGAGATCAATCGTACGCACGACAGGCATCTTCGGATAAACCGTCAGCGTGACGTGCGTGTGCCCTGCCGTCTCGACATCGAAGTCAGCGCGAAACTCGGGCAGATGCTCCGCCATATAGGCGTTCAGACTCTCCTTCAGGACGCCGTTCGTCCAGTCGACAGCGGCCACTGGAAGCCCTTCGAGGCTTTGTCGAAACACCGTCTCGACACCTGCGAGATCTTCTTTCGCCATCTTCCCTATGACAGGCGAGACACCATCGACCACAACTTCGACCTCGACCGCCTCAACGCGATTCGCCCAAGAAGCAAGAGTCACACGGACGTACGTCTCCTCGCCAGGCTCAATAGCGACGTCCGTTACAGAATAGCCGACGAGTACCTTGTCGAATACCTCACGGATTGTCGCCTCGTCCGCCGCCCTGCGCCCTTCATACGAAGAAAGCGGTTTTCCCTCGATGATTTGTGAGGAAATGGCGGCGACGCTCTTTTCCATGCGCACCTTGACCGTGGGTGGCAAGGCTTCGCCGTCCGCTACAACTTCGGCATGAACCGCCGTGACCGTGCCCGAAGCAAAGGCGTGTCCACCACCCATCCAAAGGAACACGAAGGCGAAGAGCGCGAGGAGCATCTGCGCCCTTGCCCTTCGCCCAAGCATCAGAAGGAACCGCCGACGCTGAAGTGCACGCGCCCGCCGTCCGAGCCACGTCCGTAGTCGAGGCGAATCGGGCCGATCGGCGTCTCAAGCTGCAGCCCCATGCCGATGCTGCCCTTGATCCTATTCGGCCAGCGGTCGTTGCTCCAAGCATTTCCCCAGTCGGTGAAGACGGCGCCCTGCACCTTCTTCACGATGGGGAAGCGGTATTCGACCGTCGCGAGCAGTAGATGCGTGCCGCGGAACTGGTCGTCACGGTAACCGCGCAGGGAGTCCTGTCCGCCGATTTTGTAGAGGTTCGATTCGGAAATCGAGCCGTGCGCGTAGCCGATCTGTCCGCGTACAGCAACGGTCTGCGCTCGACCGACCTTGAAGAAGCGCTTGTCCTCTGCCGTGAACTTCTGGTAGTTGAAATCGCCGCCGAAGCCCGCAAACTCTGCTTCAAGGCTCATACGTCCGCCAGATGTCGGATTGTAGATGTTGTCGCGCGTATCGTTCACGCGCGACAACGTGACGCTGCGCGTCGTGCCGAAGTTCGCATCGCGCCACGCCTTCCATGCCGGCGTGCTGCGATCGCCCTGATTTCCGCTGCTCTTATGATTTTCATAGCTGTCCTTGCGATTGCGCAGCGTGATGAAGTTCGTCGCATATTCGTTGACGGGACGGCTCAAGGTGATCTCGCCGCCCGCGTACCTGCGCATGTACTCTTCCTCCAAGTTACCGTCCGTATCATAATCGTCATACTCGTAGGTGCGGTTGTAGATACGCAGAGAAGCCGCTGTCTCCTTGCTGTCAAGCCAAGGACGGCGATAGGAGAAGACGAAGCCGTGCGCGTCCGTATCATCGCCGCTCATCTCGTAGAGAAGACTCACGGCATCGCCCGTGCCGCGGAAATTCGTATCGCCAACATTGATCATGCCGACGAGGCCGTCCGATGAACTGTAGCCGGCACCAATGCCAAAGTTACCCGTGCGCTTTTCGACGACGTCCGCTTCAAGGACGACGGATCCCGACTCCTTCCCGGGATTGAGCTTCATGTTCACGTCCTCGAAGAAGCCGAGGTTGTAGATGCGCTGCATGCTGCGGCGAGCCTTCTTCACGTCGAACGGCTCACCGATCTTCAGGCGCATCTCGCGCAGGATGACGCGATCCTTCGTCTTCGTATTGCCCTTGACAGCGAATCCTTCGAGCTTTCCCTCATTGATCTTGAGCGTGAGGTCTCCCGCAGCATCAATATTCATGTCTTCGATCTTGGCGAGGATGAAGCCGTCTGCCCTGTACTTTTCCTGCACGGCAGAGACGTTCTTTTGCAGTTCGCGGCGGTTCAGCACCTTGCCCGGCTCAAGCGTGACGAGCTTTTCGAGATCTGCCGTCGTCTCAACCGTATTTCCCTCGATCTTCACGGAATGAAGCACGGGGTTTTCCAGGACATGATACGTAAGAACGACGCCCTCAGGCACATATTCCCACGACGGGTAGAGGTCGTAAAAATAGCCCGTATCGAAGATGGCGGAGCGATCGCCCTGCGCCTTCTTCGCATCATACACATCACCTACGCGCTGCACGAGGGCAGCGCGCGCCGTCGCCATCGTATCCTTGCCCGCGCCGTCGATAACGATGTCGACGATGGTTTTACCATCAGCGATCTTCGCCTCCTCGTCAATCTTGCGCTCCTCGGGGCGCTTAGCCTCCCACGCCTCGACACGCGCATCCTTCAGCTGCGTCTTAGCAGCAGCGCTTTCAGCAGCAGTCTGCGCATCCACGCGCCGGATTTCTTCGGCGTCTGCAGCGGCGTTCTTCATCTCCTGATCGCCTTGCATCGTACCCACGACGGCGACGGCCGCAGAGGCATCTGCGGAAAAGCCGGCAAAGCTCGCAGCCAGTGCGACGGCTCCGGCGAGGATTCGCGTTCTTTTCATATCCAAGTTTTCAACCTCCTATGCTTCACATCCTCTTTATTGTACCATGAATGCCCACGAGGTCAAGGGGGACGCAAAGACTTAACAACAGACTCATCGAATTATAGGAAACATAAGAATCATTCGCGCAGCACACGCCCCGCAGCGACCATGAGCTCCTGCATGTCTTCGGTCGGCGGCGAAGCGGCAGAGGTCTGCTTCGGCTTCTCCATCTGCTGCTCCAAGGCAGGCTGCGGCTCGGTAGACTGCGCCTGTTCTTGTGCCTGTACAATCGGGCTTTCCTGCACCCGAACAGGCATGACGGGCAGCTCGATCTCACGAGATTCCGAAAGATTCGCCGCAGATCCCATTCGTTCGGCGAGAGTCTCACTTCCCTTCTCCTCGTGAATCATCGTCCCCTGTCCGACGATCGGTGCAGGACTTTTCTCGGCAGGTGCCGCCGTCGGCTCTGCACTCCTCTGCAGGGCGACGCCGCCCAAGGCGAGGAGCACGGCAAGCGCCGGCGCTAAGAAACGTGCGAAGCGCTTCCCTTTGCGCGTCTCTCTCACACGCTGCAGTTCCGCCTCCGCCAGCATGAGATTGAGTCCGCCCCGGACATCCTCTTCCTTCTCCAACGAGGATTCTGCACGCCCCAGCCAGTCCTTCGCCGCCTTGACGTGCGCACAGATCCTTTCTCTTTCCTCCGCCATCTTCCTCTCCCTCCTTCCCTAAAAGCGCATGAAGCGCGAGAGCATGCCGCGCACGCGGCGTATGCCATTCTTCTGCAAGCGGTAGATGTGCGAAGCGCTGACGTCGAGCACATCGGCGATCTTCGGAATCGTTTCGCTCTTCAGGTACACGCTTTCGAGGACGACGCGCTCCTTCTGCGGCAGACGTGCGAGCGCCCGATGAAGCTCCCGCGTCATGAAGCCCAGTTCCGCTTGCTCAGCGACGGAAGGCGTCGTGTCGGGCAGAAGTTCCCAAGGCACCTTGCCGTCGGCGCGAGGCGCATCCATACAGGTGACATCGCGTCTGCCTTCTTTCTGCAGGAAATTCAGCATCCTGCCGCGTATGCGATGGACGGCGAAGAGACTGAAGGCAACGCCGCGCTTCCAGTCGAAGTTTTCTGCCGCCTCGATGAGTCCGACCGTGCCTTCCTGTATAATGTCCATGATGCTCTCGCTCGTGCGCCACGGCAGCGCCGTCTTGAACACGAGCGGCTGGTACGACTCGATCAGGCGCTGCCTCGCCTCCCTCTCGCCGCGCTCCTTGAAGGCCTGCCACAAGGACTTTTCTTCCTCGGGCGCAAGGAGTTCGACCTTTTCGAGTTCCTGCAAATATTCCTCAAGTCTCATGACAATCCTCCTCGCGCTTAGAATTTGATGCGCGCTTCGATGCCAACGACAGATTTCGCGTCCTCGTCGCGATTCCAATAGATGCTCATGCGGTCATTGAAGTCGTAGCGCACACCGAATTCGCGCACCTTGTTGCCGATGCCTTGCTTGTAGCGCAGCATGACCCTGTCGTTGATGTACTTGCCCACTTCCAGCATGTATTCGAGTCCGTGCGCCGTTTCACCCGGCTTCATGACGTCCTTATCCGTCGTCGTCACGTCCTCGCCCGCGATGCGGAATTCATCGAGGCCGAGCGCATTCTTCACGTTCGTCTCGAATTCGCCGAGAACCGTCATGGAAAGGCCGAAGGTCAAAAGCGATGTGAGCGCCTGGGAACTTTTCAAATCGGGCGTCTGAAAGGTCAGGAGACTTACGATCTCCGTCTCACTCATCTCGGGCATCGAACTGAGGTGCGTTTCCATCGCCCCGATAGGACCTTTCGAGTGCAGGAAGATGCGCACTTTGCCGACGTGCGCCTCCGCTTCGAGCGTGAGGCTCGGCAAGAACGAACCGATCTGGTTGAAGTACGCCTCACCGTCGCGGATTGTAAAGCGCGTCTTGTTGTAGGTGATCGTGCCGCGCTCGACGAGGATCGTGCCGGAAGGCTCGACGTGCTGCGTCGTACCGCCGTAGCGGAAAGCACCCGAAAGGCGCATGTCGTAGAGTGCGGGATCGTAGAAGCGCACGCGCTCGCCAAGTGTCACGCCGACGTCCAAGATCATCTCGGGCAGTGCGCTCTCGGCATCGGGAAGGGAGGGAACGGAAAGCGTCGCATGATGGATGCGGACATCCCCCGTGATTTTCGGCATCTTCTGTCCGAACATCTCACCCTCTTCGATGTGAAAGTCTGCACTCAAGGGGCCGTCATAGAAACTGCTGACGACAGAAAGCTCATCCGCCTTAAAATCGAGCGCATAATCGCGCCACCTGCCGCCGCCGAACGACGTCCTGCCTGCGATGCGGTAAGAGCCCGTGCCCATCTTGCCCGTGCAGTCCTCAAGCGTGATGCTGCTGCCAAAGAAGCGCAGCCGCGCCTTCATCTCCGTGACGGGCGTCGCGACGTCCTTGAACTTCAGCGCTCCGTCCGCGAGACTGACCTCACCGGCGAACTGCGGCCTTTCGAGCGTCCCTGTCACGCGCACCTTGCCCTTCGTCGGACCGATCGCCCACTCGACGGCGGGCGAGAGGATCGGCAGAAGCGAAAGATCGGCATCGTCGAGCGCGAGCGAAAGATCGATCTGCTCGGACGACGCAACCGTTTCATCGGCGGCCGCCGTCAGGCTTCTCACGGGGATCTTACCCTTGGCGCTCGCGCTGTATTCGCGCTCGCCAAGTTTCTTCTTCACGCGAAGCTGCTCGATGTTGATGACGCTGTCCTTGAGACTCGCCAAGCCTGTCATATCGTCGAAGGTCGACGCGCCCACGCCGCCGTTCTTCACTTCGACGGAAGCGTTTGCCTGCGGGTTCTCCAGCGTGCCGCCGAACTGCACGGCGAGATCGATCGTACCGCGCACGTCAGCGTCTGCCCCCGCCGCCTTCGCAACCATACCGGCAGGGATGCCGTTCGCGGCAAACTGCGCATCCATCACTGCACCGTCCAATGGAATGCGCCCCTTGGCGGCGAATACGCCGTCGCCCTGCCTGCCGTGCAGTTCATCGATCGTCACGACGTGGTCGGCGAGCTTGATGTCCAGAGCCATATCACGAATCTCGTAGCCTGCCGCCTTTCCCTCGACGACGACGGCGTCAAGCGCCGCCATGGGATTATCCAAAGTGCCCCCAAGGCGGATCGTGCCGTTCAGTCTTCCGTCGAGAATGTCATTCTTGAGGTTCGCAATCGCAAAGAGCGCGCGTACGTCACCGTTCTCGACGTTCAAGATGCCGTCAAGCGCCTGCGTTTCGAGATTCGCCGTGCATTTCATCGCGTAGGCGCCGCCGTTCTGCTGGAAGCGGATATTCTCGGCGCGCAGCACATCTGCGCCATAGACGATCTCGCCGTGCACGGACTCGATCGCCTGTCCGTTGAGTCGAAGCGTCTTTGCATCGAGCACGCCGATGAATTCAGGCGATTGCAGCGTACCCGCGATATGCCCGGCAAACGTGCCGTGGCCGCTGACCGGATACGGCAGTCTGCTGCCGAAGCGGTCGAGGCTCACATCGTGCACATCGGCATAGAGGTCAAGCGCACCGTCGCGCGTGACCGTGCCGTTGAGGTCGACGTCGACGAGTGGGGAGAAGATATGGAAGTCCTGCAGGCGCACGACGCCGTTCTCCAGATAATAGTCGCCGTCCATGCCCGAGAGGATGTAGCCATTGTAGCTGCCGCGATAGAGATGGATGTAGCCGACTGCCGACGGATTGTCGAGCGTGCCCGTGAAGCGGATCGTATTGTCGACATTGCCCGTGATCGGCTGGTCGGGAGCGACGAGAGCCGCGATGTCCTCCATGCGCGCACCAATGGAATCGACGCGCAGGTCGATGCGCCTCTCACCCGTAAGGCCGACGCTGCCCTCGGCGATCCACGTCTCCTTGCCCGCACGCTCCACGGAGAAGCGGTCAATGGCGATGCCGTCGGTGCTGCCGTGCACGGCGCCGTGGAATGCGTCGAAAGGCTGATGGAAGAGACTTCCCGCCGTTCCCTCGAAATCCGCCTCAATGGCAGGATTCGACGCGTCGCCGCGCACTGCGCCCGCGATGTCGAGCGTACCCGCTCCCTCGGCCTCTGGCACAAAGGCGTCGACGAGCGCCAGCGGCAATGCCGTACCGTAAAAGCGCAGGTCGAGCGCCGTGCCGCCCCGCACGTCACCCTCGACAACGAGCGTGCCGCCCGCCGCGAACGATGTATTGAGGTTATCGAAATGAAGAAGCTCCCCTTGCTTGAAGAATGATGCGGAAACCTTCTCGGCCGCAACGCCGCCGAAGGACGCGCCCTCGCCCGAAAAAGTGCCGTAAGCGAGAAGATCTGCCAAATCCGTCCCCTTGCCGCTCAATACGACGTCCGCAGCGCCTTTCCCTGTCAGGGAAAGGCCGTCCACAGGCAGTACGGCGGCGATTTCCTCGCCCGAAAGCCCCTTCGCTTCGACGTGTGCGCTGTAGGAGCCGTCCGCAGTGCGGAGCATCCCCCCGCCCTCGAACGTGCCTCCCAAGGCTCCTGCCTCGCCGCTCGCCGTCAGAAGGCCGTCCTCGTAGTGCCCCTTTGCCTTCACCGCTGAAAGCGATGTGCCGTAGAGCGTCGCGGCTGAGGCTTCGCACTCTCCGTCAACCTTCCAGTCCTGCGGCGTGCCGTAAACGGAAGCGAGGACGCGCACCGAACCTTGGAAAGGGCTCTGCGCCAAGATTTTCGACGGATCAAAGGCCGCGGACTCGACGACGAAGTTGAAGCTCGGCACTTCCTCCTGCCAAGCGACCTTCCCATGAATGGACGCTTGCTGCTCTTCGGCAGAAGCACGCAAAAAGATGCGCGCCTCCTTGCCCGAAAAGACGACGAGTCCACGCGACGCCTCAACCTCCATGCCATGGACGAGCGCCTTCGCACCCGAAAGGCGCACGTCGCCCGCAAGCGAAACGTCATCCGCCTCGCGCACGAGCTTCAGCGCCGTCTCGTCGACGTGCAGCGCCTGCGGCTCGATCTCGTCGGGAAGCACGCCTTCGGGCAGGAATGCGATATAATCCATCGCATTGATATTTTCCCCCTGGAGCTTCAGTTCCTGCCGCTCTTTCGAGACTTCTCCCTTGACAGCGAGCGGTGCGCCCTTGCAGCTGGCCTCAGCTTCGACGGAGACAGAAGACTTGTGCACGAAGTCAAGCTCCGCCCCGATATCTTCCAAGGCGATTTCCTTGCCCGAAACGGCAACGTTCGCCTTTCCTTCCTTCACGCTGACCTTGCCGCAAAAATCATTTCCCCCTGCTTCCTGCTGCACGAGGTCGGCGACGTTCCAGCTTCCGTCCGCGCGCTGCTGCAGGGAAAGCTCTGGCTCTATGACCGTCACATGGGAAATCGCGGCAACAGGCGAGGCGGAAAGAGCCGCAAAGAGACTCATTTCCACCTCGGCGTGCGCAGCGCGCAGGATCTCCTCTCCCGCCCTGTCCTGCACCGCGATGCCGTCAAGGGCAAGCGTATGCCAAGACTCGACCCGCACGGCGTCGATGGCGACGGGAACGCCGAGCGAATCGGACGCCTTTGCAGAAAGCGTCCTGCCAGCCTCCTCAACGTAAGCGCCCGTGCGGGCGATGTAAGCCACCGTGCCGCAAACGAGCGCAAAAAGGAAGAGCGCGATGACGACTGCAGCGAAAACAATGTGCCCCTTCTTCATCGGCTCTTCCTCCTCGTTGTCTCTTTTTCAAGTTCTGCGGCACGAAAGGACATCGCGGCTCGATGCGCTTTACATCTCCCCCGCTGCAGCCGCTTCAGCTGCCGCATCCTTCTCTGCGGTCTTGACGGGTGCGGTCTTGACGGGTGAGCCGTGCGTCACGGGAATCATCGCATCGTCCTTCGCCGTGCGGCTCTTCCTGCTCTTCTCATCGAGCAGCTTCTGCTCAGCGGCCATCTTCTCCGCCGCCTCATCCGTATGGTAGAGCGCTGTCTCGGCCTGTTCCTTCGCCGCCTTATAGTACTTGCCGTCGACTTTCTCACGGTAGGAAACGGTGTCGAGATCGACGGGCAGGCCCATGGCCCGATCGAGCGCCGCCTTGCTGAGGTTGTAGTTGTAGAGCGCATCGTAGTAATTCGTCTGCGCCGCGACAAGCTTTTCGTCGGCGTCCGTCACGTCGAGGTTCGTGCCGACGCCCGCCGTGTAGCGCACCTGCGCGATCTTGAAGTCCTCCATGGCATGCTCGACGGCGACACTTGTCGTCTCGATGTTCTTCTCTGCCGCCAGGAGACTCAGGTACGCCGTCTGCACGTCGAGCGCAATCTGCTCGCGCGTGTCCTCCGCCGCCTGCTGCAGCTTGTGCACCGCCGCACGCTTCCGGTTCACCTGCGCCTGCGTCACGTTGTTGTCAAAGGCCGCCCAGTTCGCCTGTATGCCGATCGACCAAGTGTCCGCCGAATCCGTGTTGTTGGAAAAGAGGCTGTCGCCGCCGACCGTGCGGGATGCCGCTGCGCTGACCTGCGGCAGCGAAGCGCCGCGCGTCGCCTCCATGGCAGCGTTCGCCTGACGCACGGCATAGTCCGCCGCGATGCCATCCGCACGGTGCGCGAGCGCATACTCCGTGCAGTCCTCAAGGCTCAGATCATACTTTCTGTAGGCAAGCTCGTCCGCCAGCGAGAGCTTCGTGCCCGTCGGCAAGCCGATGATCTTATTGAGTTCGGTAATGGCGACGTCGTAGTTGTTCGTCACGTTCACGAGACTCTGCTCAGCGTTCGCGAGTGAGACCTGGGATGCGAGCACATCGGAACGCGCGACCGTTCCCACCTTGTACTGCGCGTTGACATTTGCCAGATGACTCTTCAAATTGGCGACGGACATCTCTCCGACCTTGATGAGATTGCGATATTCGAGCGCCTTGAAATATTGTCCCGTCGTCTGGTAACGCACCGCCTGCTTCGTGCCTTCGAGCGCGAGATCGGCATTGTTCACGCCGTAGCGCGCCGCCTCGATGCCGCGCTCGATGCTGCCCCCCGTGTAGAGCGGGAAGGAAAGCGCCGCGCTGCTCCGAAAAGCATAGTCGTGGTCGTACATCTTGTACGCCTTGCCGCCGACGCGGTTGCCCTGCGTCGAAAGCGTGAGCTTCGGGCCTGCCGTGCGCCGCGCCTCATGGTATGCCCAGTCCGCCGCATCCACATCAGTCACGGACGACTTGATCGAGCGATTGTTCTCAAGCGCCAGTTCCACGCTCTCGGAGAGCGCGAGAGAGCGCGTCTCCGCTGCGGATGCAGATGCGAAGCTCAGGGAGAAGAGTCCGCCCGCGACGAGTGCCGCAAGCTTCTTGGAAAAATGTTTTGACTGCTTCACAATGATTCCTCCTAAAATGACTGGTGCAGACCGAAGTACGCGGCGCGCCGCTCGCTGCGGTTGAGATCTTTGAGTTGGCCCATCAGATACGTACTTTCACGCAGACGATACTGCGCGGAAAGGCGCAGGCGGAAATCGTTGGGGTCGTAGGCGTCGGCGGAGAAGCACCAGCGATTTCCCACATTCGCATCAAGTCCGATGCCCGGCTCGCCAGCGATGAGTCCCACGCGTGCGCCGAGCCTGCCCTTCGTGCGGCCGACCTCAAGATTCAAATCGTTCCCCTCGCCGATATCCTCGACGCCGACGCGCAGGAAGCGGTCGGGCCTGTCCTCCTTGGAAACGTCAACATTGAAGTTCGTGATCCAGTCGCGATCCTTGCCGCTGTAGAGAATGTCAACCGAAGGCTGCGTCTCTATGCTGCTTAAGTTATCAAGCGTGTCGTTCGCCTTCTCTGTGACGGCACGCGCCTGATGGATCGTCGCCTTGAGATCTTCGCGCACCGTGGGATCGCCCGTGACGTCGTGCAGTTCCTCCGCCACTTGCCGAATGTTCTCGCTCGCCTTGGCGACGTTCAGCAGCGTCAAGCGAAGATTTGCAGCCGTCGCGCCGCCATCGGAGACGTCTGCCGCCATCTGGCGCACCGTCTCCGTCGTCGCGGCAAGATTCGCCAAGATTGTGCGCATCTCCTGCATCATCGCGTGCATATTGCCCTCGTTCTGCAGCGCGACGCGCCCGAGCACAGCCGTGAGATCGCGGATGTGCGCCGTGACCTCGCGCACATTTTCCGCCGAGCCGAGAACGGACTCTTTCATGCGCGGATTGCCGAGGATGTCGTTCAACGAACCGAGAAGATCGTGCACGTCGGACACCGCCTCGCTCACGTTCTCAAGCACGGAATCGACGCTCGTCTCATCCGTGCCGATGACGAAGTCGCCGTCCTTCAAGTAATCCGTACTCTTCGATCCCGCCGGTGAGATGAGGACGAACTTGTCGCCGAGGACGCTGTTCGCTGAGAGCGAGATTCTTGCATCACGCGGGATCTGAATGTCGGGATGGACGGAGAGCGTCACGCGCACGCCCGTTCCCTCCGGCTCAATGGCTTTGACCTTGCCCGCGGGCACGCCCGCATAGCGCACGTCCGCTTCTGGAGCAAGCCCCACGACCTGCGTAAAGCCTACATAAATCGTATAATTGCGGCTCGTCGAAAAAGAAAATCCTTGAAGCTGCAGGAGCACTGCCGTCAAAATCGCGATGCCGAGAAGCGTGAACGCTCCCACCTTCGCTTCCGTCGTCATAAACCCGCCTCCTTCTCTTCCGTCTCCACCGCGCGAAAAAACGCGCGGACGCGCGGATCCTCGAGCTTTCTGAACCCTTCGACCGTATCGAGCGCGATGAGCGATCCCTTGTGCAGCATGGCGATGCGGTCGGCGATGCGGCAGGCGCTCGCCATGTCATGCGTCACGACGACGCTCGTCACGCCAAGCTTCCTCTGCGTCTCGATGATGAGGTCGTCGATCTTCGCCGACGTCAGGGGATCGAGTCCCGAACTCGGCTCATCATAGAGGATGATGGACGGGTCGATGGCGATGGCGCGCGCCAAGCTCACGCGCTTCTTCATGCCGCCCGACAATTCCCCCGGCATCATGCGCTCGCTGCCGTCGAGGCCGACGAGATGCAGCTTCTCGCGCACGATGCGCATGATCTCCGCCTCCTTGAGGCGCTTGTGCTCGCGAAGCCCGAAGGCGACGTTCTCCCCTACGGTCATGGAGTCGAAGAGCGCCGAATACTGGAAGACCATGCCCATCCTCAGGCGCACCCGGTCAAGCTCGGTTTCCGTCATCTGTGAGATTTCGGCGTCATCGATCCAGATCCTGCCCGAGGTCGGGCGGATCAGCCCGATGATGAGCCGAAGGAGCGTGCTCTTTCCCGAGCCCGAGCCGCCGATGACGGCGAGCGTCTCGCCGTCTTCAACGCAGAGATCGAGAGGGTGTAGCACCTCATGGGAAGCGAAGCTCTTCGTCACACCTTCCAGCCGTATCATATCTTCCACCTCAGCCCGTCAATAAAGCAAGAACGACAGGAACACATTCAAAAAGAAAATGCAGACGATCGCCGCCACGACGCTCTTCGTCGTGGCGCGTCCCACGCCCTCCGCCCCTTCGGGCGCATGAAGCCCGTACCATGCGCCGAGGACGGCGATGACGACGCCGAACACCGCCGCCTTGATGAGTCCGCCCGTGACGTCGTGCGGCACAGCAAAGACATGGATGGAGTTCGTGAAGGTATAGGAGGCGATGCCCGCATACTGCGTGGCGACGAACCAGCCGCCGAAGACGCCGATGACATCGCCGAAGACCGTCAGGAGCGGCACCATGCACATGCACGCGATCATGCGCGGCACGACGAGGTAGCCGATGGGACTCGTCGCCATGACGCGCAGGGCGTCGATCTGCTCCGTGACCTTCATCGTGCTGATCTCCGCCGTGATGGCAGACCCCACGCGCCCTGCGCAGACGACGCCGACGAGCACGGGGCCAAGTTCGCGCCCGACGGCGATGGCTATGACGCCGCCGATCGTCGACTGCGCGCCGAAGCGGATGAACTCATGCGCGACCTGCAGCGTCATGACCATGCCCGTGAAAAGCATCGTCAAAGAGACGATGGCGAGCGAGTCGACGCCAAGATGCGACATCTGCGCGAAGATGTGTCGGAAGCGCAAGGGGCGGCGCATCTCTTTGACGGCGGCGGCGAGGAGCAAAATGACGGAGCCGACCCACTCGAATCTTTCGAGCACGAACGAACCGATTTTCTCCAACAGCCGCGTCATCATCTCTTGTCCTCTTCCTCGATCAGCAATGAAGTATGGATCACATTGTCTATGACATAGCCCGTCTCGAACTTCGCCTCAAAGGGATTGCCCTGCTTCTTCGCCTTCTGCCCGAGGAGGTCAATGCGCTTCTCCTGCTTCTTACGCGGTGCGCCCTCCTGCTTCTTCAGGCGCTTCTTCGCTTCCTTCTTCTCCTCCGCTGAAAGGGGCAATTTGGGCGCGATCGCAGGCGCTACGATGATCTCATTGTTCCTGCCGAGCTGCAGGAACTGCTTGAGCTTGTCCGCCGTCGTCTGCGTCTTGTCCTCCTCGGCGCTCGTATCGATGCCGAGTGCGTTCTGCAAAAGAGCTGCCGTCACGGGGATGAAACTGCCGCCGCGCACATCGAGGCTCAGGATGCCCGGCGCTTGGCTCTCCGGCACATGGTAGGGAATCAGCAGCTCTTCCTTCTCCCTGCGGAAGGGCTTGATCGTCGTGCGGAAGTTCACCGTCTCGCCCGGCTTTGCCGAGGGCTTTTCGGGCACAGCGGAAATCAAAGAGGCCGTCTTGCGCGTACTTTCCATCTCGATGTCGACGTCAATCGAAGTCACGTCGGCTTCCTCCTCCGCATTCTGACAGAGGAGCGTCATGACCTGCGCCAACTCGCCCACAGAAGCCTGTCCAACATCCGAGGCCGTATAGTACATGTTCGAGCGCTCGATTTTGCCATCCTCGCCCGCCGTCGTGCGAATCGTGAACTTGAGGTTCGCCGTCGCCTCGCCGAGCGTATCCGACGTCTTGCCCATCGCCGCGTAAGCGATGCCAGGCACGAGAACCGGCAGAAAATCCTCGTCATAGGCGATCTGCGCCGCAAACTTCCTGTCGTAGCCGAGCGACGTGTCCTTCACGCGCACGCGCATCGGCACGCTCTCGGGAAACGCGCCGATGATGCCGGCGACGCCCGCCTCCCGATCCTGATTGATGCGCCCGATGATGTTGCCGATGCTCGCAATCTTCATGCCGTCCGTCGGGCCGCTGATCGTGCCGACAACCTTGGCATCCGTCATGAAGTAGTTGACATTTCCCTTGTGCAGGAACGGATGACCAAAGGCGAGCACGCGCTTTCCGTCGACCGCCGTCACCGTCCCCGTCGCTCCGACGGAAAAATCGCCGTAGGAAACGGCGACGCCGACGGCGCTCCCGGGCGCGAGAGCCGCATCATAGACGACATGCGCACCTGGCGTCGGCGTGCCGAAAGCCGGCATCTCGCCCGCCTTGAAACCGAGGGCGGAAAGCTTCTCCTTCATATAGGCGGAACCGCTTCTGCCGAAGCCTGCGAGATAGAGCGCCGACTTCGCCTGCGTCTCGTGCTTTTTTGCTGCGGGCTTCACGCCTTCTTCAGCGACGGGCTTCTTCTCCGCAGGTTTCTCTTCCGCCGGTTTCTTTGATGCTCCTGCCGGTTCTTTCGTCTCCTTCACTGGCTCTTTCATCGCCTCGGCGGGTTGCTTCTCTGTCTCAGCAGGATCTCCCTTCGCCTTGGCAGGCTTCTTCCTCGCTTCTTCGGATCTTTCTCTTTCCGCTGCAGGCCTCTTCTCCGCTTCTGCAGGCTTTTTCTTTTCTCCCGCAGGCTTCTTTTCTGCCTTTGCAGATTCCCCCTTCTCAGCCGCAGATTTCTTCTCTGCCTTTGTCTTCTTTTCTTCAGCAGCTGCAGCTTTTTCCTTCTCTGCTTTCTTTCTCTTTTCGGAGTCTTTCCCCTGCTTTCCTGCCGGCTTCTTGTCGGGCTTTTCCGCCGTTTCCTTGGCTAGCTCAGGCAGTTCTTCCTTTTCGAGCTTGGCACGCTTTCCTGCCGTCTGCTCCGTCCCACCTTCGCCGCCTTCGCCAGCACCTTCACCGATGCCCTCGCCCATGCCTTCGCCCATCGGCTCATCGGCGTCCGCTGCCTTTTCCTTCTTTTCCTTCTTTAGATGAACCGCCTTGTAATCGGGCATATCCCAGATGGGCAGCATCTCATCGATCGGTGTGATGAAAAACGTATAGAGGCTCATGCCCTTGATGCCTGCCGAAAGCGCCCCGACAAGTGCCCCGTCCACATAGACGGGGCTGCCGCTCATGCCCTGCAGCGTGCCGCCTGTGCGTTCAACGACAGGGCCTGATGCCTTCGCCATGATGCGGTTCGTCGACGATCCTTCCTCGTACGTGCCGACGACATCAACATGGAATGGCACGATCTCGCCCGACTCATCGACCACGGTGTACGCCGTCCCCTCCATGCCCGGGTATACCTCCGAAAGCGGCAGCGTCGGCGGCAGGGAAGCCGCTGCCGCCACTCCCATGGAAAGAGACAGGGACAGACCGAGCGCGAGCATCTTCTTTTTGAAATTACGCAAATATATCACCTCGTACAGATTGGAGAGCAGCACAAAAGAGGAAGCCTCCCCTCGCAATCATTCATCTTGTTTCTTCAAGCGCGCGACGACCTGTCCCGCAGCGATGTCATCACCGACGGAGACGAGCATCTCACTCACGCTGCAATTCTCTTCGGCACGCGCCGCCGCGACCTCGCCCGTCAATGTGCGCACGCGCACGATCTCCGCACCCGCCGCAAGCATACTTCCCGGCTCAGCCCGCCATGTAACTGTTCCAGCAATACCGGACGTTGCGTCCACTGCCGCCTCTGCCGTCAGCGCATGGACAGCAAATATCATAACGCCAAGAAAAAGGCCTAATGCCAGTATTTTTTTCATTTACATCTCCTCCATTATAGCGAATTCTTTCTGATGTGCCAACAAAAACTATAAGAAGACCGTCGTCAGCGCGGCAAGAGCGCGAGCGCCGAGCCGACGGCGCGCTCCTGCCCGTCGGACGGACTGTTTTCGAGCTCGCCACCGACGACGAGCGCACTCGAACCGCCGCCATCGAAGTTGATCGCCTGAACGGCGCCGAACTGCAGCATGAACTCCGCCATCTCCTGCAGCGTGCAGCCAATGCTGTGCGACTGGCGTCCGTCAACGACAGCGAGCAGGTAATGCCCGGCCGCCGTCACGCCGAACGCCGTGCGCGGCGCACGGCCGCGTGCGATGTCGGGAGGAAATTCCTCCTCCTCCGCCGTCACATGAGCGATGCCGTCCTTGACAAGCATCGGGCCTGCGCCGATGACTGTCGGCAGGCTCTCCCAAGGCGCACCGATCGCCTCCTCCACACGCACGGCGTCGCCGACCTTCACTTGGGCGAAGGCGTCCTTCGCCTTGCCGTGCACTGAGATGACGAGGCCGTCTTTCGGAATTGGGCTGTCCGACAAGTTGACCGCAGCGACCCTGCCGCCTCGAACAATGTACTCCTGTCCATATTCATTCGTGCGCGTCGTCGAGCCATAGTAATGATTGTAAATCACGAGACTGTCCTCGCCGCGCTCCGCATCGACGCCGCCCACGGGCCAGCTTCTCTTGCCGAGCGTCACCGTTCCGCTGTAATCGACAGGGCCGAAATATGTCCTGCCGTCAGCGGCAAACCCCACGGCGCTGCGCCGAAAGTACGTCGTGCCGACGATCGTGCCGTCCAGCTTCAAAAGGCCAAGGATCTCGCCGCTCGGTGCAAAGTAGGATGCATTGATCGCCGCGGCGGCTTCTGCCATATCCGACATCGCGCTGACCGTGGCGCGTCCTGGCACAGCTCCCTTGGCGAGTACAGGCACAACGCGGTAGCGAGCAGGATCAGCCTCCAGCACCCATCCCGTCAGGCGGCCGCGAGCGTCGAGCCTCTTGAGCGTCGAGAGCTTCAAACCGGGCGCAGGCGTCTCCTCAGAAACGACCTCATACTCTTTCTGTACATCGATGAAGAGGCGCGTCGGGTTCGCCAGCGTCTTGACCTCGTAAGATGCCGGCGCCGCAAGATCGATGACGACCTTGACGCCCTGCGGCACGGCCGATACACGCACGTTCTCGACCATGCTGCCCGAAATCTCCGGCTGCACGGCCTGACTGCGTGCGCCCGCAAGGAAAAGCACGATCCTCTGTCCGTCGTTTTCCGTATGGACTTCGTAGGCGGGCAGCGTCGTCAAGTCGAAGACGACGCGCTCACGCTCGTCGCTCGTACCAAAGCGCACGCCCGTCAGCGTCTTCGCCGCTTGCTGCTGCACCTGCACACGAGCCTGCGTTTGCGGCAGTGCCGCAAAAGAAACGGCATCTGTTCCCAAGGCCACCGCCAGAGCCAAAGCCAGACTCAGCGCCATCTTCCTCATACTCTCGCCATCCCCTCAAAATCCATCTAGTGAAGACTATTATAGCACGGATTCAAGTGAATCGGTGGAAAATCTTTGACTGAAAATCCTTTAACGAAGGAACGGAACATGCGCCGCATCATGCACACGCAAAACAGGCATCCTTCCATCATCGGAAAGATGCCTGTTGTTTTTCGCGTTATTTCTCCGCACGTCCTCAGTCGCGCTTTCGATTCATCCATTCGGGGATGTCGAAGTTGCTGAAGCTCGGCGCCTTCGGCAGCGGCGTGTCGGCCTGGGGGACGGGCTTTGCGCCGGGCTGCGCGGGCTTTCCCTGGGCAGCCGTCGCAGCGGGACGCTGGATGCCTACCGTATCGTTGTCAAATCCCGTCGCGATGACGGTCACGCGCACGGTATCGCCGAGCGTTTCGTCGAGGGAAGCGCCGAAGATGATGTTCGCATCGACGTTGACGGCCTCCTGAATCGTCGACGAGGCTTCGTTGACTTCGTACATGCTGAGGTTCTCCGCCGAGCTGGAGATATTGAGGAGAACGCCGTGCGCCCCTTCGATGCTCGTCTCCAAGAGCGGCGACTCGATCGCGTACTTGGCGGCGGCGACTGCGGCGTTCTCGCCCGTCGCCTCGCCGATGCCCATGAGCGCCGAGCCTGCATTGCTCATGATGGACTTGACGTCAGCGAAGTCGAGGTTGATCAGCCCCGGCACAGCGATGAGGTCGGAAATGCCCTTGACGCCCTGGCGCAGGACGTCGTCGGCGAAGCTGAACGCATCCGTGATCGAGGTCTTCTTGTCGACGACCTGCAGCAGGCGGTCATTCGGAATCGTGATGATCGTGTCGACGTGCTGCTGCAGCTTCTCGATGCCCGCCTCCGCCTTCTTCTGGCGCAGACGTCCTTCAAACGTGAAGGGGCGTGTGACGACCCCGACGGTCAGAGCGCCGATCTCACGCGCACACTCGGCGACGACGGGCGCCGCTCCCGTGCCCGTGCCGCCGCCCATGCCGGCGGTCACGAAGACCATGTCCGCGCCCTGCAGCGACTGCAGAATGTCATCGCGGCTCTCCTCCGCCGCCTGCTCGCCGATCTCAGGACGCGCACCCGCACCGAGGCCGCGCGTAAGTTTCTCGCCGATCTGGATGCGTTTCGGCGCCATCGCGTGCAAAAGAGCCTGCGCGTCCGTGTTGACAGCGATGAACTCCACGCCCTGCAATCCCGCTGAAATCATGCGGTTCACAGCATTGCTGCCGCCGCCTCCCACGCCAATGACCTTGATCTTGGCGAACTGGTCCAAACCCATATCATCCAATTCAAACACGATAGCAACCCCCAAAATATAGCATAGTCCGCCTTTCGTCCCACCAGAGGGAGTACGGCAGTCGTCCTCAAAAGTTTCCCTACCATTCTATCATTATTTTAATACGTACGCCATAAAAAAATTATGAAAATGCTTGCTTTTTTCTCTTTTTGCCTCTCTAATTATGCTTTTCGAAGAAATGACGGCGCAGAATCGCCAGATTCTGGAAGACACGCAAGCCGAACGCCAAGAGCGCCACATAGTAGAGGTCGATGCCGAGGCGATCGCCGATGTAGACGAGAAAGGCGGCCATGAGAGCGTTCATAAAGAAGCCCGAGATGAATACGGCATTGTCGAAGTGGTTTTCCGACGCCGCCCGCAGGCCGCCGAAAACGGAATCTAGCGAGGCGAGCAAGGCGACGGAGGAGAGCTTCGCGTAGGCGAGCGGCACAGTGATCGGCGAGAGCATGCCGACGGCGACGCCGACGAGAAGTCCGAGAACGGGCAGGATCATCTTGCTCCCTCCTTTTCATCCGAAAGCGTTTCGATGGCTTTCGCGTACTTGAACGACGCCGCGCCCTTGTAGGCGGGCACCTCGACATGCTCTTCCTTCTTGACGTCGATCTGTATGCCCCAGACCTTCAGAGTGTCCTCGACGCCGCCACGCATCTTGATCGACTTCTCCAAACTGTCGGGGTCGCCGATGGCATGAATCTTGTAGGGCGGTGCCGAACGCACATTGTTGACGGAGAGCGTCGGCCCCGCGCAGCGGATCTCCGACGTGCCCGTGAGCCTCTGCCCATTGATGGACACGGCCTCTGCTCCTGCGGCACGCAGTTCGTTGATGACGCGCAGGAGATCGTCGTCATGAATGAGATAGAGGTTCGGATTCTCGCCCGCCTTCGACGTCGCCTTGCTGTCGTCGAGCGTGACGATGACGCCTGGTCCCGCGAGCGCCGTGAAGCCGCCCTTCATGCGCTGGTAGTCGTTGCTTGGCCCTTCCGCCGTTGCGTCCTTCGTATCCTTCAGTTCTTCCTGCAGACGGTCACGCTCCTTCTCCGTCTCCAGAAGGCGCGTGGCGAGCTCCTCCACGCGCTGCTGCGATACAGACTGGCGCATGTCCTCCGTCGCACGGAACTGCACGGCGAGCATGAAGCCCAGCACCATGCAGACAAAGGCGATGGACCACCGCCCCTGCTTGAAATTGATCATAAAATGCCTCCCGAACTGTTGCTGAAATGAGATAATAAAGGAATTATAACGCAAACTCAAATTTTCTTCCACAACTATTGCTTGAGCTTAATGAACGGCGCCGTGTATTTGAAGTCGACGTACTCGACGGGACGCTGCTTGACCTCCTGATCGACGATGAAACTGTCCGTCAGATGCGCCTTTTCTTCCAAGCGGTCGAGCGCACCGAGACGAATCTGCACGCCGCCCGTCGTATATGCCATGACGTCGTCCGGCTTCTTCAGCGACACCTCGGAGATCTGCGCATTCGTCTCAGGCTTCAGGGCATTGAGATAGACGAGCGCCGCTTTGAGATTTTCATCCGTCGTTTTGTCGCCGATGTAGATGTCCTTGAGCTTGATGCCCGTGACCATGGGAATCGCCATCTTCTTCAGCGTCTTGTAGGCGTCGATGACCGTGCCTTCACGGTCGAGATCGACGTAGCCAAAGTCGCAGTCGACGGTGGCGACGGGGCGGCGCTCGACGATCTGGATCTCAAGCGTCGAGGGCAAGGAGCGTCGCACACTCGCCTGCTCGACGCGCAGATCCTTCATCAGGAGCTGCGCCATCTCTGCCGTCTTCACCTGGAAGAGCGGCACGCCCGGGTAGACGCCGGCGACGCGTCGGATGTCATCGGCTGGCATGTAGTGGTTGCCGATGATGCGCACATCGCGCACGGAAAAGAGCGGCGAGTAGACGGCAACGGCGAGGAGCGCGCCCGAGACGACGAGGAACAGGAATCCCTTGAGGACGCGGCGCGGGCTGCGGCGGCGCACGATATGCGTCTCGCCCGGCAATGCGCCGGGCTCGGTAAAGCCGAGATTCTCCTGCCTTTCCTCTGCCATCGTCCCGCCTCCTTTCCGTACCTTCGCTCATTTCTTACTTCTCATACCCTGCCATTTCCAAGATCCTTTCGCAGAGTTCGGGGAACTCGACGCCCATGGCGCGTCCTGCATCGGGCACGAGCGAGGTCTCCGTCATGCCGGGCATCGAGTTGATCTCGATCACATAGGGCGTCATGTCCTCGCCGAGCATCATGTCGGCACGCGCCACGCCGCAGCAGCCGCAGGCGCGGAAAGCGTCGACGGCGAGCTGCTGCACGCGCTCCGTCACATCTGCGGGAATGCGTGCGGGAATGATGTGCGTCGAAGCGCCCTTCGTGTACTTGCTCGCGTAGTCGTAGCGTCCCGAAACGGTCGTGATCTCGATGACGGGAAAAGCCTGCGCTTCTCTCGCGTCACCCCAGACGGCGACGGTCAGCTCCTTGCCGCGAATGAACTCCTCGACGAGCACTTCCTCGTCGTAGCGGAAGGCGTCCTTGAGCGCCGCCTCAAGCTCCCCCTCCCTCTCGACGATGGCGACGCCGATGCTCGATCCCTGCGACGACGCCTTGATGACGACGGGCAGGGAAAAGGCCTTTCGAATGCGTGAGGAAAGCTCCGCGTCAAATTCAAAGCGATGAAACGTCTCGGAGCGCGGCGTCGAGATGCCGGCGCCGAGGAACACGCGCTTTGACATGACCTTGTCCATCGTGACGGCGGCGGCGAGGACGCCCGAACCCGTATAGGGGATGCCAAGCATGTCGAGCGTGCCCTGCAGCACGCCGTCCTCGCCGTACCTGCCATGCAGCGCGTTGAAGACGATGGCGCAGTCGCTCTTTCTTATCGCCTCGGCAAAGTTCGGCGGATCGAGTTCCATGCCCTCGACTGCATAGCCCTTCGACTCCAAGGCGCTGACGATGGCGGCTCCCGTGCGGCGCGAGACTTCCGCCTCGCTCGACGGCCCGCCCATGACGACGACGATCTTTCCCTGCTTCATGAAATTACTTCCCCTCCAAAAGAGCGACCAGTTCCTCGCCCGTTTTCCATATATCGCCCGCCCCCATCGTGAGGATGATGTCGCCGGACTGTGCGATGGCGGCGAGGTGCGCGGCAATATCTTCCCGATGCGGAATATAGACTGCGTCCTGCCCCGTCGTCTGCCGCACGGCGTCGAGGATCGTGCGCCCCGACACGCCCTCGATCGGCGCTTCTCCCGCCGAATAAATATCCGTCAGTACGAGCACGTCCGCCTCGCGGAAAGCGCCGCCGAATTCAGCGGCAAGAAGCTTCGTGCGCGAGTAGCGATGCGGCTGAAAGGCGCAGATGATGCGGCGCGGCTTCGTCTGACGAGCCGCGAGGAGCGTCGTCGCGATCTCCGTCGGATGATGCGCGTAATCGTCGACGACCCATACGTCCTGCACGCGCCCCTTCGTCTGGAAGCGCCGCTTCGCGCCGTGAAAGAGCGCCAGTCCCGCCGCCATCTGCTCGACCGTCAAGCCGATGGACAGACCCGTGACGACGGTCGCGAGTGCGTCGAGCACGTTGTGCCTGCCGGGCAGATTGAGGCGCACACGGCCGAGATCTTTTCCTTTGTGCAGAACGGAGAAATCAACGCCTGCGCCGTGCATCTCGATCTTGCCCGCGCGGTAGTCCGCCTCATGGTCGATGGCGTAGGAGATGACCTTGCGGTCGAGCGTCTGCGCGATGTCTCGCACGTTCTCGTTGTCAAAGCACAGGACGGCGTGGCCGCCGGGCTTGATGTTTTCCAGAAATTCGCGGAAAGCCTTGCGAATGTTCGCGAGCGTGCCGTAGTGATCGAGATGATCGTCCTCGATATTCGTGACGACGGCGATGTGCGGCCGGAGCTTCAAGAACGAGCCGTCGCTCTCATCGGCTTCGGAGACGAGATACTCGCCCTTGCCGAGCTTCGCGTTGCCGCCAAGGACATCGACCTCGCCGCCGATGATGATCGTCGGCGAGATGCCCGCATGGTCGAGCGCGACGCCAAGCATCGAGGTCGTCGTCGTCTTGCCGTGCGCTCCCGCCACGGCGATGCCCTTCGCCGCGTTGAGGAGCGCGGCATTGATGTCCGAGCGATGGAAGCGACGCAGACCGAGCCGCGCCGCCTCGACGATCTCAGGATTCGTCTCAGGGATCGCCGTTGAGACGACGATGGCTTCTGCCCCATGCACGTTCTCTGAGCGATGCCCGTGATGGATGTGCGCACCGAGACCCTTGAGCTGCTCGATCAGCGCGGAAGAGCCGAGATCGGAGCCTGTCACCTCATAGCCCTTTTCCAGCAAAATGTGCGCGAGCGCACTCATGCCCGCACCGCCGATACCGACAAAATGTATCTTATGGATGTCCTTCAGCAACTCTTTCTCCTCCTAATCCTTCGCAATCTCCAGCACGAGATCGGCAATCTCATCGGCCGCCTCGGGGCGGCCGAGCGCACGGCTCGCCTGCGCCATGCGGCGGAGCTTTCCTTCTTCCGACAAAAGCTCGCCGAGTAGCGCCGAAAGCGTCTTGTCCGTGAGATCGCGATCCAAGATTACGCGCGCCGCGCCCGCTCGCTCCAAGGCGCGTGCATTGTACTCCTGATGGTTCTCCGCCGCGTACGGATACGGCACCAAGATCGCGGGCACACCGCGTGCCGTAAGTTCGGCAAGCCCCGTCGCACCTGCGCGGAAGACGGCGAGATCCGCCATCGCCATCGCCTCGGGCATATTGTAGAGGTAAGGCTCGACCTTGATGTGCGGCGCGGCGGCGAGATCCACGCCCGCTTCCTCCAGACGGCGCATGACGTCCTCATACTCGCCCCTTCCCGTGACGAGAAGGAACTGCACCTTGGAATACTTCTGCGCCGCCTGCAGGACGCCGACCATCGCGCGGTCGATGCTCCTCGCGCCGCGGCTGCCGCCCGAGACGAGCACCGTGCGCTTTGCCGCATCGAAACCGAACGTTTCGAACGCCTTCTCGCGGCTCGCCGTCATGACCTCGCGGCGGATGGGATTTCCCGTAAAGACCGCCTTCTTGCGCGGGAAGCGGCACAGAGCCTCTTCCGTGCCGACGGCGATCTTCGTCACGAACTTCGACAAGATCTTGTTCGTCACGCCGGGCACGACGTTCTGCTCCTGAATGAGTGTCGGCACATGCGCGAGGCTTGCCGCCATGAGGATCGGCCCGCAGACGTAGCCGCCCGTGCCGATCACGACGTCGGGGCGGAAGCGGCGCACGATGGCCGCCGCCTCCGCAACGCCGTGCATGGCGCGTCCGAGCCGCACGATGTTCGCGGGCGAGAAACTGCGCTTGAGCCCCTCGATATCGACGGTTTCAAAGGGGATACCTTCCTTCGGTATGATGTCGGCTTCCAGGCCTTTCTGCGTGCCGACGTAGAGAAATTCCGCCGTGCGCTCCTTCTTGGCGAGAGCGCTCACGAGAGTCAGCGCCGGATATATGTGGCCGCCCGTACCGCCGCCCGAAACGATGATCTTCATGCCAGTTCCCCTTTGCCTTCCATTTCTGCGTCTTCCTGCAAACTCCTATGTCAGCTCGCGTGCCAAGCGCTTGAACACCTCGCCGCGCTCCTCGAAGCCGTCGAACATGTCGAAGCTCGCGCACGCGGGCGACAAGAGCACGACGGCAGGCGGCTTCGCGAGACGCCGCGCGATGTAGACCGCCGTCTTCATCGAGTACGCGGCGTCGTGGATGTGCGCGGCGGGAAATCCCGCTGCGCGCGCGGCTTCGGCGAAGCGAACGGCGGCGTCGCCGACGAGGATCAGTTCCGTGCAGCGCTCCGAAACGAGATGCATGAAGTCCGTCAGATCCGTCATCTTGTCGTCGCCGCCCGCAATCAGCACGATGCCGTTCGAGAAGGATTCGAGCGCCTTGATCGCCGAGTCCGTATTCGTCGCCTTGGAATCGTTGTACCAGGCGACGCCCGCGAGATCGAGAAAATGCTCGATGCGGTGCTCGACGCCCTTGAAGGAGCGCAGCACGCGGCGGATCGCCTCAGCCTCGACGCCCGCGAGGTGCGCCATCGCCGCCGCCGCGAGCGCGTTCTCGACGTTGTGCGCCCCCTTGATGCCAAGCTCCGCCGTCGTCACGAGCGCGATCTCCTCGCCGCCCCGGCGCAGGACGAGCTTGTCGCCCAGGAGCAAAGCGCCCTCTTCGAGCGCCTCCCTGCGGCTGAAGAAAAATACGGGGCACGCGGCACGCTCCTGCATCGAGCGCGTCCTCTCGTCGTCGTAGTTCAGGACGAGCCAATCGCCTGTTGCCATTTCGCGGAAAAGCCGCTCCTTCATCGCCTGATAGACTTCCATCGAACCGTGGCGCTTGATGTGGTCGGGCGTCACGTTGAGGACGGCGGCGACCTTCGGACGGAAGTGCTCCGTCGCCTCCATCTGGTAGCTCGAAATCTCGGCGGCGACCGCGCCGCCCTCGCCCGCCTCCAGCACCGCTTCTGACAGCGGATAGCCGATATTGCCGCCGACGCGCGTCTTCTCCTTGCCGAACTTCTCGGCGAGCAGCAGCCCCAGGAGCATCGTCGTCGTCGTCTTGCCGTTCGTCCCCGTCACGGCGAAGATCGGCGACTTGGCAAGTGCCGCCGCCAATTCCACTTCGCTCGTGATGCGGATGCCGCGCCGCTTCGCCTCCTCGGCGAGCGGGATGGCGATGGGAACGGCGGGCGAGAGCACGAGAAGATCGCAGCCGTCCAGGAGCGCGGCTTCCTGTGCGCCGAAGATCAGCCCGATGCCGAGTGCGCGAAGCTCCGAGACGTCTTCTTTGATCGCCGCCTCGTCCTTCGCATCGGAAAGCGTGACCTTCGCGCCGAGCCTCTTGAGAACCTTCGCCGCCGCAAAGCCGCTGATCCCGGCGCCGATGACGAGAACCTTCTTTCCTTTGAAATCCGTATCGAGATGCAATATGCTTCCTCCTCGCTTTATCTCTTCCCCGCAGCCGAGGGAGGCGTCCCAAGATGTCAGACGTCTGCCTGCGTCAATATGCAAGCCATGCGCCGAGCGCCGCAAAGACTGCGCCGACGAGCCAAAACGTATGGACGACGCGCGTCTCCTGCCACCCCTTTAGCTCGAAGTGGTGATGAATCGGACTCATGAGGAAGACGCGTTTTCCCGTCGTCTTGAAGGAGATGACCTGGATGATGACGGAAAGCGCCTCGGCGACGAAGACGATGCCGATGACGGCGAGCAAAATTTCCGTATGCGTGAGAATGCCGAGCGCGGCGACCGCGCCGCCGAGCGCCAAGGATCCCGTATCGCCCATGAAGACGCGAGCCGGATGATGATTGAAGCGCAAAAAGGCGCACGAAGCGCCCGCAATCGCCGCCGCGAACACGGCAAGCCCCGTCGCGCTGAAGGCGAGCGCGACCGCCATGTAGGCGAGCGCGGCGACCGTGACCGTGCCCGCCGCGAGCCCGTCGAGGCCGTCCGTGAGGTTCACGGCGTTGCTCGTGCCGACGAGCACGAAGAGCACGAGCGGATAGTAGAAGAGTCCGATGTCAAGCTCCGCGTGTACGAGCGGCAGCCAGACCGTCGTCGCAATGCCGAGTTCGTGCTGTGCGAAAAAAATGACGACGACGGCGATGACGATCTGCCCCAAGAGCTTCTGCCGCGCCTTGAGGCCAAGGTTGCGCTTCTTCACGACCTTGATGTAGTCATCGAGGAAGCCGAGCGCGAAGTGCCCGAGCATCACGAAGAGCGCGAGCCATACGCCCGCCGTCAAGGGCGCGGCGGCAAGCGTCGCGAGCGTGATGGCGGCGATGATCATGATGCCGCCCATCGTCGGCGTGCCGCTCTTCGCCTGATGGCTCTTTGGCCCTTCCTCGCGTATGCTCTGCCCGAACTTCAACTTGTGCAGCTCGGGAATCACGAAGGGGCCGGCCGCGAGCACGAGGACGGCGGCGAGCGCCGCCGCTCCTGCAAGAGAAAGCGCCGTCGTATTCACATCCATCATTTGCCTGCCTCCAGCGCCTTCTTCAACAGGGGGATGATCTCATCCATCTTCATGCCGCGCGAGCCTTTGAAGAGCACGGCGTCACCCGGCTGCAGGATCTCTTTGAGCCTTGCCGCCGCCGCTTCGTGCGACGCCATGCGCTCGACGAGCGGCACGCCGCCCGCCTTTGCGGCCTCTGCGATGAAGCGGCTCTCCTCGCCGCGCGAGAGGACGGCGGCAAAGCCCAGATGCGCCGCCTCCTCGCCCACGCTCGCGTGGCCGCTCTTCGACGCGCTGCCGAGTTCGAGCATGTCGCCGAGAACGGCGATCTTCCTGCCCGCGAACATCTCGGCGAGCGTCTTCAAGGACGCGCGTGTCGATGCAGGACTCGCATTGTAGGCGTCGTTGACGAAGGTGTATGCGCCGCACTTTTCGACAGCGAAGCGCATCTTCTGCGCAGGCGGCACGGCGAGTCCGCGCCGAACATCCACGAGCGAAAGGCCGAGCACGCGGGCCGCAGCGATGGCGGCGAGCGCATTCGACACGTTGTGTCGACCGGGCATCGGCAGGAAGAGCTCGTGCCGTTCCAGTCGCCCGCGCTCGTTTTTCCATTCCAGCATGAATCTCATGCCGCCCTCGGCCTTGCCGACGGCGACGGCACGCACATCGGCACTGCGCGAAAGCCCGAAGGTCACGACGCGCACGCCCGCCTTCGCCTTCTCGCGCATCACGAGGACGCGCGCATCGTCGGCGTTCAGTATGACCGTGCCGCCCGGCTCCACAGCTTCGACAAGCTCCGCCTTCGCCCTCGCGATGTTCTCGATCGAGCCGAGAAGCTCCATGTGCACCTCGCCGACGTTCGTCACGATGGCGACGGTCGGCGCGGCGAGCGGCGCGAGCGCGGCGATCTGCCCGAGTCCTCTCATGCCGATCTCGACGACAGCCGCCTCGTGCGCGGCGCGAAGGCCAAGGAGCGTTAGCGGCAGGCCGATCTCGTTGTTGTAGTTCGCCGCCGTCTTCTGCACAAGAAGGCGTGCGCCGAGCACGGCGGCCGTCAAATCTTTGGTCGTCGTCTTGCCGTTCGAACCCGTGATGGCGACGACGGGGATGGAAAACTTCCTGCGCCACGCGGCGGCAATCTGCTGATAGGCGAGCAGGGTGTCCTTCGCCTTGAGCACGACGCCCGTCTTCGGCAGCTTCGCCTCGGGCGTATCAGACGCTACGAGCACGCCTGCCGCGCCCTTTTCGACCGCCTGCGCCGCGAAGTCCGCGCCATCAAAGCGCTCGCCTCGAAGCGCGACGAAGAGCGATCCCGCCGCAATCTTTCGCGTATCCGTCACGATGTCGGAAAACATGATGTCCGCCGCCGTGCGCACGGCTTCAGCCTCCGCCGCACGCTCGACGTCGGCGAGCGAAAAGCGCATTGCATAGCTTTGCTCCCGCGCGGCGACGGCCTCGCGTGCGACTTCCTTGTCGTCGAAGTGGATCGTCTTGTCCTTCAAGATCTGGTAATTCTCGTGCCCCTTGCCCGCGATGATGACGATGTCGTCCTTTTCGGCGAGCGCCACGGCGCGCACGATCGCCGTGCGGCGGTCGGCGATCTTTTCATGGCGCTTGTCGCCAATCTTCTCGAGCACGCCGACCTCGACCTCATCGAGGATGCGCGCGGGATCTTCCGTGCGCGGGTTGTCCGAAGTCACAAGCACGACATCGGAAAGCGCCGCCGCAATGCGTCCCATGATCGGCCGCTTCGTGCGGTCACGGTCGCCGCCGCAGCCGAACACCGTAAGGATGCGTCCTGCCGTAATCTCCCGCGCCGTATTCAGGATGTTCTCCAAGCCGTCAGGCGTATGCGCATAGTCGACGATGATGGAGAACGCCTGCCCTGCATCGACGAGTTCGAAGCGCCCAGGCACGCTCTTGAAAGCTTCGAGCGCCCTCTTGATCGCCTCGGGCGCGATCCTTTCCGCGAGCGCCGCGCCGACGGCGCTCATGACGTTGTAGACATTGAAGATTCCCGTGACGCCGAGCGAAAGATCCATCCTGCCGAAAGCGCCTGTAAGCGTCAGCTCCATGCCCCGCGCATGGACGCGGATATTCTCGGCGCGAAGGGCAGCTTCCTTCTTCACGGCATACGTGAGATGCGCACACTTCGCATGGGCGAGCATCGTCTCGCCCGCCGCATCGTCGATGTTGACGATAGCCGTCTTGCCCGCCTTCGCGCCCTTGCGGCTCACAAGGTCGAAAAGGCGCGCTTTCGCGCGCTTGTAGTTTTCGAGCGTCTTATGGTAGTCGAGATGATCCTGCGTGAGATTCGTGAATACCGCCGTATCGAATTCGATGCCCGCCACGCGGTTCTGATCGAGCGCATGCGAAGAAACCTCCATGACGACGAAATCCATGCCGCGCCGCGCCATATAGGCGAGCGTTCGCTCCAGGACGACGACGTCGGGCGTCGTATTGTGAATCGGCAGAACCTCATCCTCGACGAGGATCTGAATCGTGCCGATGAGTCCGACCTTGTACCCCGCCTCGCGCAGGATGGCACGCGTCATGTAACTCGTCGTCGTCTTGCCGTTCGTGCCCGTGATGCCGATGATGCGCATCTTTCGCGACGGGTAGTCATGGAAAAACGGCACGATGACCTCAAGCGCCGCCGCAAGATTCGGCACGCGAAGAACCGCCGCCGCACCCTCGGGAATCTCAATCCCACGCTCCGTCAGAATCGCGCACGCGCCCTTCTCGACCGCCTGCGCGATGAAGGAATGACCGTCGACATGCAGCCCCTCGATGGCGACGAAGAGCGTCCCCTCCGTCACCTCGCGCGAATCGTGCACGATGTCCGCGATCTTCGCAGCTGCATCTCCCTTGATTTCAGCGCCCTCGACGAGCGCCGCCAACTCGGCAAGCGTCTTCATTGCCATCCCTCCATGAAATTTATCGGATCTATTCCTTCGCACCTGTCGCAAAATAGACCGTCTTCGGCGTGCTCATGCCGAGCTTTTCCGTCGCGATGCGGCGCACGCGCTCGGGCGATTTCATCTGCGCGATCTCGATCTTCAGATGCTCATTTTCCTTTTCGAGCGTTTCCGCCTGCTGCTGGATCTTCACGAGATCGTAGCCGCGGCTCGCCGTGATGCCGCTTCGGATCGTCACCGCCATCGCCATGATGCAGACCAGCGCGAGCAGCAAGAAGCAGCGGGAGCGCAGATGCGTGTTGAGCGTCGGCCGCCTCTTAGGAGGCGGCGCAGGCTTCTCGATCCGCTGCGGCTGCAGCTCCTCCTCATAATACTCATACTCCCTTTGTCTTGCGAGCATCTGTCGATCCCTCCTTGATAGCGGTGCTGCCGCTTCCTGCGACCTCCGCCTGCTTCCTCATACGCCCTACCGAAGAGCGGCTTCCTATAATTTCTCAGCCACGCGCAATTTCGCGCTCTTGGCGCGTGGATTCTCTGCAGATTCTGCAGCGCTCGGCTTCTGCGCCTTGCCCAAGAGCTTGACCTTGGGCTCGTGACCGCAAACGCAGACGGGAAGTCCGGGCGGGCAGATGCAGCCGCGTGCAAGTTCCTTGAATGCCTGCTTGACGATGCGATCTTCGAGCGAGTGGAACGTGAGGATGGCGATCCTGCCGCCGGGCGCGAGCGCGTGCACCGCATTCTCAACGCTTGCCTGCAGGATGCCGAGTTCGTCATTCACCTCGATGCGGATCGCCTGGAAGATGCGCTTCGCCGGATGGCCGCCCGCCGCGCGGCGCACGCTCTTGGGCACGGCGCGGCATACGATGTCGACGAGTTCGCCCGTCGTCTCGATGGGCTTTCCCTGCCGCGCCGCTGCGATAAATGCGGCGATGCGCTTCGCCCAGCGTTCCTCGCCGTAGTCGCGGAAGATACGCCAAAGCTCCGCCTCGTCATATTCGTTGACGACCTCGTGCGCCGACAGGAGGCGCGACGTGTCCATGCGCATGTCGAGCGGCGCGTCCTGCATGTAGGAAAAGCCGCGCTCTGCCGTATCGATCTGATGCGACGACACGCCGAGGTCGAAGAGTACGCCGTCGACAGATGTGACGCCGAGACTTTGCAGAACCGAGTCGAGCGCCCGGAAATTCGAGCGCACGACGTCGACGCGGCACGAGACGCCGGCAAGCCGCTCCTTCGCCGCTCGGATCGCCGCCTCGTCCTGATCGAGTCCGATGAGCCGTCCTGCGGGAAAGAGCCTGTCAGCGATGCGCCGCGCGTGACCCGCGCCACCCAGCGTACAGTCGACGTAAGTGCCCGCAGGCTTCACGGCGAGAGCCGCCAGAGTCTCCTCCGGCATCACGCTCGTATGGCGAAACTCCATGCACTCACCTCAAATCCCGAGATCCGTCAGCGTCTCCGCGATCTTCGTGACCATCGGATTCACCTCGGCGTTGTAAGCATCCCAAGCCGTGCGGCTCCAGATCTCGGCGCGCGTCATGACGCCGTTCAGGACGACGTCCTTCTTGAGACTCGCATAGGCGCGCAGGTTCGCAGGCACGAGGAAGCGTCCTTGCCTGTCCAATTCCAGCTTGCGTGCGCCCGCAAAGAAGAAGCGGGCAAAGGCGCGAGCCTCGGGCTTCGACATCGGCAGCGCCTTGAGCTTTGCCGACAGCCGCTCCCATTCCTCCTCGCCGTAGAGAAAGAGGCAGTTGTCAAGCCCCTTCGTGATGACAAACGAGCTGCCGAGCTCCGGGCGAAAATCCACAGGCAGGATCACGCGCCCCTTCGCGTCGATCGTATGCGTGTATTCGCCCATCAACATCTCGCTTGCCACCTCCTTCACCAGTGCTCTCTATATTAAACCACATTTCCCCACTTTTCGCCACTTCATTGTCTAGTTTTAATTCTTTCTTTCCCCTCTTTTTCCTGCCTCTCTCTTTCATTTTTTTCCTCATGCGCCCATTTGCCGCAAAAAATAAAGAGAAAGCACCCCCTTTACCAAAGACAAGGGACTGCTTTCCCACAAACATATTTTCTTTTTTAGGCAAGAAGAAGCCGCGCTTTTCCCTACCGCTTCTGCCAGCCGGAATGCTCGAAAACCGGCAAATAGCGCAGACGCTTCTGAAACGATCCTTCCGTATTTTCCGTATGGAAGATCGGCACGCGGTCGATCGCATAGAGATTGCTCGCGCGATCCGCGTTGCCGTAGCGCACGGTGAACGCCATCTTGTAGCCCGCTTCCTTCACGAGATTCGCGATGTGCAGGTTGTACGCGCCCCCCGGGTAGGCGAAGCATGTGACCGTCTTGCCCAGCTTCTCCTCGATCATGCGCTTCGAGGCGGAAAGCTCCTCCTTGACTTCATCATCCGTGAGGCTCGTCAAGGCGCGGTGCGTCATCGTGTGCCCCTCGATGGAAAAGCCGTTCTGTTCCATCTCGCGCAGCTGCTCCCACGTCAGATAGCCCTTCTTCTTTCCCACCATCTCCGTGACGACGAGGATCGTCGCCTTGAAGCCGTACTTCTTGAGAATCGGGTACGCCTTCTCATAGTTGTCTACATAGCCGTCGTCAAATGTAATCATCACGGGCTTTTCAGGCAAATCGCCTGCTCCCGTCAATGCGCCGTAAAGCTCTTCAGGCGTGATCGACTGGAAGCCGTTCTTCTTGAGCCACGCCATCTGGCGATCAAAGTCCTTCGGTGCGACGGCGAGTGAATGATTCATGTCGTTGACCATGTGGTAGTTCAGAATGCGCACCTTCGCCCCCTGCTCGACTTCCTGCGCGATACGCGCATTAATATCTCCCGTACCCGCCGCCAGAAGCAGCGCAAAGGACAGCACGAAGAGCGGCAGAAACCGCCGCAGAAATTTTGTCATCTCTTTCCTCCTCAGTCGCGAATCGCATTGGCAATCGTCGCCGCCTTGACGGCAGCCGCCTTTATAGCATCAGCATCCGCCCCCGTGACGTTGACATTCTTCGTGACCTTCGCCTCGTAGCTCTCGCCGCGCACGATGTCCGCGAGGTCGATGCCCGTCGCCGCCTTGACCGTCTGAAACGTCTTCGCCATGACGAGCGGCACGTTATCTGCCATCGGCTCGACCGCAGAGGCGCTGCTGCCGCCGATGATGGATACATTGCCGATGCGCTCAAGCGGCTTTGCCACTTCCGAAGCGATCTGCGGCAGAATCTCAACGATCATCTGCGCCATAGCCGCCTTGCCGTATTTCTTCAGCGCTTCCGCCTTGCGATCCATCGCAGCGGCTTCCGCCTCGCCTTTCGCCTGGATTGCGGCAGCTTCAGCCTCGCCCTGCGCCTTGATTCCTGCCGCTTCCTGCTCTGCCGCATAGCGCGAGGCCTCCGCCTCAGCCTTCTTCGCCTCCGCCTTGCGCTGCGTTTCATAGAGCGCGGCTTCCGCTTCACGCTGACGCTTGGCAAGATCGGCAGCCGCCTTCTGCTCGACGGCATACTTTTCTGCGTCCGCCTGCTTCTGAATCTGCGCCGCAAGCTCCTGCTCACGCACGGACACCTGCTGCTTCTTCAGCTCCTGCTCACGCTCCGCCTTCGCGATCTGCGCGTTGACCGTAGCGGCCTGAACGGATTTCTGCTGCTCCTGCGCCTGAATTTCGTAGGCTGCATCCGCCTCCGCGCGCTTGATATCAGACGCCCGCTTAAGCTCCGCCTGCCGGATGGCAAGATCGGTCTGCCTCTGGGCAATCTCTAGATCCGCCTCGACCTGCGCATCGTTCGCTTCCTTCTGTGCCTGCGCCTTGGCCACAGCGACATCGCGCTCCGCCTCGGCACGTGAGATGGCCGCGCGTTTCTTGATTCGCGCCGTGTTGTCCGCACCGAGGTCGACGATGAGACCATTGTTGTCCGTGACATTCTGTATGTTGCAGGAAATGATCTCGATGCCGAGCTTCTTCATATCCTGCGCCGCCTTGTTGACCACCTGATCGGAGAAGCTGTCACGATCCGTATTGATGGCTTCCAGCGTCAACGTGCCGATGATCTCGCGCATGTTGCCCTCAAGGGAATCCTGCAGATCCTTCGCGATCTGTTCCCCCGTGAAGTTCAGGAAGTTCCGTGCTGCAAGCTGCACGCTCTCCTCGTCGCGTCCGACCATGACCTTGGCAACAGCATCGACATTCACATTGATGTAATCGTTCGTCGGCACGGGCGTCTCCGTCTTGATGTCCACAGAAATCTGCCCGAGGAAAAGCTTGTCCATGCGCTCAAAGAAAGGGATGCGCGCCCCGCCCCGCCCGATGAGGATACGCGGGCGCTTCTTGATGCCGGAAATAATGAGTGCCGTCGACGGCGAAGCCTTCACATAGCCGCCCACTAAAATCGCCAAGAGCGCGACGACCAACACAACGGCGCCAACAATTCCTCCGATAAATAAGATTCCCATACACTTCGCGACGCATCGCACAGGCAAGGCGCCGCTTTCACCTCCTTGAAAGCAGCACAAAAGGATACGGCGGGAAAGGACATCGTCCTCTCCCGCCCTTCTATTTTATTGTACCATGAACCTTCAAGAACTCAAGCCCCAAAGGTACAGCGCGGATCGAATAAATGCACCGCATCAGCTCCGACATCATGCAGCAGCCCGCCGCGCCGGCTTCGATACAAGCGTCGAGCTTGTCCATGCCGATGCCGCCGAGCGCGAATACGGGGAGCGGCGACGCCTTGCAGACGGCGGCGAGGGCGGCCGTGCCGAGAGGGGCAACACCCGGCTTGCACGCCGTGGCGAAGATGGGGCTGAGCGTCGCGTAGTCTGCGCCAAGGGCGGAGGCTTCGGCAAGCTCGGAGGCGGAGTGTGCCGATGCGCCGACGAGCTGCACAGCGCCCACTTGCGGCTCTGATCGCCGCCCGCTCGCTGCTCGCCATTCGCGCAGGGCGTCAAGCGGCAGATGGAGGCCATCCGCGCCGAGTTCTGACATCATGCCGAGCGCAATCCGACCGTGCGCGAGACACTTCTTGCCACCCTTATGCGCGATGCGAGCGACCTGCACGAAAAGCTGCCGATACTCCTTCGCGCTCAAGTCCTTTTCGCGCACGATGAGCCAGTCCACCATCTCCATCGCCGCGACGCACTCGATCTGCGCGAGGAAATCGCCCTCGACCAGATGGCGATTCGTGATGCACGCGATGATTCTTCCCCTATACATAGACGTAATCGTTCAGCACGGGCTGCAGTCCGCCGCGCGAAAGCCCTGCGTACATCTCAGCGAGCGAGCGTGCGTCGGCGATTTCAAACTGCTCGTCGCCCGCCGCCCGCGCTTTCTTTCCCTCGTACTTCTCCTCGTGGTCGCCGATGCCCGTCGAGACGCCCGCCGACACCTTCGTCGCCGCGATCTTCACGATGCCGTCGCGAAAGCTCGCCGACTCGCGCGAGGAGACCGTGACGCCGACGTAGGGCAGGAAGATGCGGTAGGCGCATAGCACCTGGCAAAGCTCCCTTTCATGCACGTCGCGCGGATTGATTCCCGCGTTGTTGACGATGGGGCGAAGCCTTGGACAGGAGAGCGAGTATTCGACGTGCGGATATTTGCGCTGCAGGAAGTAGACGTGCAGCGCCGTCGCCAGGGCGTCGCGCCGAAAGTCGGCGAGTCCCAGAAGAGCTGAGAAGCCGACGCCCCTCATGCCGCCGAGGATGGCGCGTTCCTGCGCCTCGAAGCGATAGGGAAAGACGCGCTTTCGGCCCGCGAGGTGAAGCTCCTCGTAGCGCGTGGCGTCATACGTCTCCTGAAACACCGTCACATAGTCCGCGCCGCACTCGTGCAGATAGCGATAGTCCGCCGTATTCACGGGATAGATTTCGAGTCCGACATTGCGGAAATGCCGCCGCGCCAGGCGGCACGCCTCGCCGATGTAGGCGATGTCGCTCATCGCGGGGCTTTCGCCCGTCAACAGCAAGATCTCCTCGATGCCCGACGCCGCGATGACCTCCATCTCGCGTGCGATCTCCGCCTCTGTGAGCCTTCGGCGCACGATGTCGTTGTAGCGGTTGAAGCCGCAGTAAATGCAGTAATTATCGCAGTAATTCGCGATGTAAAGCGGCGTGAATACGTAGACCGTGTTGCCGAAGTGACGCCCCGTCTCCTGCTGGGCACGCCTCGCCATGCGCTCCAAAAAGGGCGCGGCGGCAGGAGCAAGGAGCGCCGCGAAGTCCTCGATGCTGCACCGCTCGTGCGCGAGAGCACGCTCGACGTCGGCGGCGCTGTAAGCGGCAGGATCGTACTCCGCTGCCGCAGAAAGCACCTTTTCGCGCACATCGGAATCAATCCGCTCCATATCGCTCGCATACGTCATGACGTCCGTGCGGCTCGTCGGATCGTTTTCGAGGCGGTGCTTCCTTTCGAGCGTCGCGCCGCTCAAGCGCACCGAATCTATGAAGTAGCTTGCATCTTCTCTCATCTCGTCGCCTCTCCCTCGTGCAGAAACCCCGTCAGCGGATCGGAAGCAGACGCGCCGCGCTCCAAGACGCGGCCAAGCCCCGCAAGATACGCCGCGCGCCCCGCCTCGATCGCCGACTTGAACGCCCCCGCCATCCGCGCCACGTCGCCCGCCGTCGCGATCGCCGTGTTCGCCATGACGGCGGCGGCACCAAGTTCCATCGCCTCGCACGCTTCCGACGGCCTGCCGATGCCCGCATCGACGATGATCGGCACGTCGATCTCCTCGACGAGAATCTTGATGAACGCCTTCGCCTGCAGGCCCTGATTCGAGCCGATGGGAGCGGCGAGCGGCATGACCGCCGCCGCTCCCGCCGCCTCAAGGGCGCGTGCCGCATAGAGGTCGGGAAACATGTACGGCAGGACGGTGAATCCCTCGGCGGCGAGCAGTTTCGTCGCGCGAACCGTCTCCTCGTTGTCCGGCAGAAGATACTTCGCGTCGCGCATGATCTCCACCTTGACGAAGTCGCCGCAGCCAAGCTCGCGCGCCATGCGTGCGATGCGCACGGCTTCTTCTGCCGTGCGTGCGCCCGACGTGTTCGGCAGGAGCGTCACATGCTCAGGAATGTAATCGAGGATGCTCTGCCCTTCGCGCGTATTCGTGCGCCGCACGGCGAGCGTCACCATTTCCGCGCCCGCATTTTCCACGGCGGCGCGGATGAGTTCGAGCGAATACTTGCCCGAGCCGAGAATGAAGCGCGAGCGGAACATTTTGCCGCCAAGCTTCAACATGTCTTCCTCTTGCTTCTTTTCCATACGATTTCCCCCTTCACCCTCCCTTTGGGAGAAGCCTTCCCTCCATCGACAGCGCACCCACGCAGAAGTACGATGCGCCTCATCGCCTCAGCCGCCGCCGACGAAGCTCACGATCTCCACGACGTCGCCCGCCGCAAGCCGCACCGATGCATACGTCGCTCGCGGCACGATCTCGCCGTTTCTCTCGACGGCGATGCGTGCGGGCACATAGCCGGCTTCTCGCAGATAGTCCAAGAGCATCCTGCCGTCCGCCGCAGCGTCCTCGCCGTTGATCTTCACCATCTTCATCCCTCCCAAAAAGAAAACCGCACACGCCAAAGTGGTGTATGCGGTCAGAATCGCCCTCTATTCCCTACGTTGGCATGATCCAAATCAGGTTTCGGGTCGGAGCGAAAAGCTCCCTCTCAGCCCATTCGTGGACTCCCCTTTTGCAATATTCATTATAGCGCAGTTGTGGAAAAATGCAAGGAAAATTCTCCCTAAGGCAGCAAGGCCTTAAGGAAACGCTGATAAAATGAGGTCGCCCAGATTTGCACAGATGCGCTGTATCTATCGAGGAGACAAACCACAGGCGTAGCAGTGCTACGTCGAGGATTTGTCGACGACGAGAGGACAGCGCAGATGTGTGAAGATGGGTGGCTGAATTTATCAGTGGTTCCTATTACAATAGATTTATAGATCAGGGAAGCGGTACGCGACCGCTCCTTGTCTACCTCATTACCTAAGCTGTAGAATGAGAGTGCATTGGTCTGACGCGTGATTCCTGGAACATTACGTCCGCAATTAAGTCCGTCATCCATCCTCCCATTCCCAGCAGTTCGTTTTATGCAGGTAGAACTGCGCTTCTGCACGTTCGTGTCAACCCTCAATAGATCGAA